>CAMEIK010000071.1 GCA_945918315.1 uncultured Clostridia bacterium | reverse complement strand
GTTTTCCCCGCTGCCGCGTAGCCCATAAGACATTTTTAGCGCCCCCGGCTGTGCCGGGGGCGCTTAAAAATTATGGCAAGTCACATTCCGGCCGTTGGGGGGATCGGGCAGATACGGACGATTGGTTCCCGGGGGAAAGGGTGAGGTTTCCGGTCCGGATGACCTGCTGATACCATCGGAAGGAGTCCTTGGGAATTCTGCGCAGGCCGGGATAGTCCATAAAGACAAGGCCGAACCGTTCCCCGTAGCCGTTGTGCCACTCGAAATTATCGGTCAGCGCCCAGTGGAAATAGCCCCGGATGTCCGCGCCGTTTTCTATGGCCCGGGAAAGACATGCCAGATACCGGGCAAGAAAATCGATCCGGTCCGGGTCATGGACCTGTCCGTCCAGAAAAACGCGGTCATTGCAGCTGACGCCGTTTTCCGTGATGTACCCCGGCAGGCCGTACCGCTCCTGCAGGAAGCGGACGCCCCAGTCCAGAACCTCCGGGGTCACGGGCCATTTCAGGGCGGTGCGGGGGAAGCCGGGCCACCGGGGGGCGTAGACATAGCCGGCACCCTGGGCCCGGACGGCGTGGCCGTTGTAGATATTGTAGCCCAGCATGTGTGGGACGGTGTGCATGATGGCCATGTCCTCCGGGGTGACGGCCCGGACCAGGGGCTCCAGCCGGGTTCCGGCGCAGTCCGGAAACCGGCCCAGACAGATGGGGTCCAGGAGCCAGTGGTGGGTGAAGGTCCAATCCCCGTCGGTGGCGGCAAAGGTGGCCTCCCGGGCGGCCTGGATATTCTCCGGGGTCTCCGTCTCCGGGTAGCACAGCCGCCCGGTGGAGGCGATGCCCACCAGGGCCTTGGGGTCCGCCGCCTGAATGGCCCGCTGGGCAAGACCGTGGGCCAGCAGCTGGTTGACAAGTACACCGAATTGTCCGGCGGTGTCCAGCTGCTTTCCCGGAGCGTGGACGCCGCTCTGATGGCCCAGAGCCACGGTGCACTGGGGCTCGTTCAGGGTGAAATAGTGGCTCACTCTGCCCCGGAAATGGTCTGCCATCATCCCGGCGAACCGGGCGAAGGCTTCGGCGGTCTGCCGGACCTGCCAGCCGCCCCGGTCCTGGGCTGCCTGGGGCAGCTCCCAGTGGTACAGGGTCAGATAGGGGGTGATGCCGCTGCTCAGGCACAGGTCCACCACCCGGTCGTAGTAGGCAAGGCCTTCTTTGTTCCAGCTGCCGTCGGCCCGGGGGTCGATCCTGGCCCAGCTGGTGGAAAAGCGGTAGGCCTTCACGCCCAGTTCCTTCAGCAGGCCGATGTCCTCGCCGCAGCGATGGTAGGAATCGCAGGCAATATCGCCGTTGTCGTCATAGGCGATTTTCCCGGGCACCCGGCAGAAGGTGTCCCAGATGGACGGGCCGCCGCCGTCTTCGGTGGAAAAGCCCTCGATCTGGAAGGCGCTGGAGGCGGCGCCCCACACAAAATCCGTTCCGAAATTGCCGCTCATAGTGTCACCTCCACCAAAACGGCGGCCTCCCGGGACAGGGGGACAACTTCACCGTCAATGGGGGTTCCGTTCACGCGGATGCCCTTTTCCTCCCCACGGCGGACCTGGATGGTATACTCGGTGCCCCGGAACCGGCGGATGACGGTGTACCCGTTCCAGTCGCCGGGGATGCAGGGATGAATCCGCAGGCCGTCATAGTCCGGGTAAACGCCCAGGATGGCCTGGCTGATACTCAGGAAGGTCCAGCTTGCGGTGCCGGTGAGCCAGCTGTTCTTGGCGTGGCCCGGATTGCCGGAGGCCCGGCCGGTGACGGTCTGAGAGTAGACATAGGGCTCCGTCTCGTGGATTTCGCTCTTGTCCTCCAGGTAGGCGGGGCAGATCCGGCGGTAAATGTCGAAGGCCTCGTCGCCCCGGCCCAGAGCGGCCTCGGCGCAGACGATCCAGGGGTTATTGTGGCAGAACACGGAGCCGTTTTCCTTGAATCCGGGGGGATAGGAGGAAATCTCTCCAAGCTCCACATGGTACTCGGTATAGCAGGGGGCCAGCAGCTCCACGCCGTAGTCTCCCAGCAGGTACTTCCGGGTGGATTCCATGGCCTTCAGGCCGAAGCCTTCGTCCCTGCCCACCCCTGCCAGGGTGCAGAAGCCCTGGGGCTCGATGAAAATCTGGCCTTCCTTACACTCGTGACTGCCCACCTTGTTTCCGTGAGCGTCGTAGGCCCGGAGGAACCACTCTCCGTCCCAGCCCTGGGTCAGGATGGTCTTTTCCATGCGGGCAACGGCTCCACGGATTTCGGCGGCTTCTTCCGTAAGGCCGATACGGTCACAAAGGGCCCCGTACTCGCCGCCGTACTTGACGAACATACCGGCGATGAACACGGATTCCGCCACCGGTCCCTCACTGGGGCCGAAGGTCTGGAAGGACTCCCCGGGCTCCTCGGAGAAGCAGTTCAGGTTCAGACAGTCGTTCCAGTCCGCCCGGCCGATCAGGGGCAGGCCGTGGGGGCCCAGGTTGTTCAGGGTGAAGTTTACGCTGCGCCGGACATGCTCCAGAAGAGGCACCTCGGTGCCGGGCTGATTGTCGAAGGGGGTGGGGTGGTCCAGAATGGTGAAGTCCCCGGTCTCCTTGATGTAGGCGCAGACCGCCCCCACCAGCCACAGGGGGTCGTCGTTGAAGCCGCCGCCGATGTCGTTGTTGCCCCGCTTGGTCAGAGGCTGGTACTGGTGGTAGGTGGAGCCGTCGGCAAACTGGATGGAGGCGATGTCGATGATCCGCTCCCGGGCCCGGTCCGGAATGATGTGCATGAAGCCGTAGAGGTCCTGGCAGGAATCCCGGAAGCCCATGCCCCGGCCGGTGCCGGTTTCATAATAGGAGGCGGAGCGGCTCATAAGGAAGGTGACCATGCACTGATACTGGTGCCAGATATTCACCATGCGGTTGAGCTTTTCGTTGTCCGAGCGGAGCCGGTAGCTGCCAAGAAGCCCATCCCAGTACCGGGAAAGCTCCGCGAAGGCCCGGTCCACGGCCTCCGGGGAGGCGAATTTGGCGCATACAGCCTTGGCGGTGTCCTTGCGGATGACGCCGGGCGCCACAAATTTCTGATCTCTGGGATTCTTGCCGTAGCCCAGCACGAAGGTTGCCCGGTAGCTTTCCCCGGGAGCCAGGGTCAGCTCCAGGTGCTGGCAGCCGATGGGGTACCAGCCTGTGATTTTGGAGAAGGCGCTGCGCTCCTCACGAACCAGCTGGGGGTCGGACCAATCGCCCATGTGGCCCAGGAAGGTGTTCCGGTCGGTGTCATAGCCGGCGGCAGGAACATTGACGCCGTAGTAGGCGTAGTGGTCCCGGCGCTCCCGGTACTCGGTCTTGTGGTAGATGACGCCGTCCTCCACCTCGGACTCGGCGATGTTCAGGTTGCGCTGATAGTTGGTGCTGTCGTCCACCGCGTTCCACAGGCACCACTCCATGACGCCCCAGACGTGGACGGTTTTGGTTTCCTTGCTTTCGTTGGTCAGCACCAGATCATGCAGCTCACAGGTTTCCCCCAGGGGGACAAAGAAGGTCATGTTTGCCCGCAGGCCGTCCTTGGCACTGTCCAGAATGGTGTAGCCCATGCCGTGGCGGCACGCATATCTGTCAAGGCTGGTTTTGGTGGGCAGGAAGCCGGGATTCCAGGCGGGCTTCCCCGCCTCCTTGATGTAGTAGAACCGGCCGCCGGTATCTCCCGGAACCGCGTTATAGCGGTAGCGCAGGAGCCGCTGGAGCTTTGCGTCCCGGTAGAAGCAGTAGCCGCCGCCGGTATTGGAGATCATACCGAGAAAATCCTCGCTGCCCAGGTAGTTGATCCAGGGCAGAGGGGTTGCCGGGGTGGTAATCACATACTCCCGGCGGGGGTCGTCAAAGTAGCCAAATCGCATATGGTTTCCTCCTATGCCAATTCGATAACGATTTAGTTTCATGAATTACTGCTAGAATAGCGGATAATACAAAGAAATGCAAGCATTATTTTAGAGTTTTCTCAAAAATTATCTGTGATATTTTGCGGAACCTGGATTTTCGAATTTTTTCGGAAGCAGATTGCACATTTTTTCGGAATCAAACTGTACAACATTGCCAAATATTAGGCAGAATGTCCGTTTTTGAAAAAATACCTCTTGCTTTTTCGTGCAATGTGAGCTATATTGAATTTACGAAATCGATTAAGCGATTTCCATCAGCAAAGAGAGGTTGGCCCTATGGTTTCGATGAAGGATATTGCCAAACGCTGCGGCGTATCCGTGGCCACCGTCAGCAAGGCGCTGAACGGACAGCCGGACATCGGCGGGGAAACCCGGGCGAGAATTGCCGCCGTGGCGGAGGAAATGGGCTACATGACCAATTCCGCGGCCCGGGCGCTGAAGACCAACCGCACCTACCACCTGGGAGTGCTGTTCGTGGACGAGCGGCAGAGCGGCCTGTCCCACGAGTATTTCTCCACCGTGCTGGAAAGCTTCAAGGTGGAAGCGGAAAGCCACGGCTACGACATCACCTTTATCAATCATAATGTGGGCGGACGGCCTACTACCTATTTGCAGCACTGCCTCTACCGGGGCGTGGACGGTGTGGTCATTGCCTGTGTGGATTTTAACGACCCCGGGGTCCGGGAGCTGGTGGACAGCGGGATCCCCCTGGTCACCATCGACCATGTTTTCAACAACCGGCTGGCTGTGGTCTCCGACAACGTGGAGGGCCTTTCCGAGCTGGTCCGCTATGTATACGGCAAGGGCCACCGCAGGATTGCCTTTCTCCACGGACAGCACACCGCGGTTACGGAAAACCGGCTCATCGGTTTTTACCGGGCCTGTGAGGAACTGGGGCTGGAGATTCCGCCGGAATATGTCCGGGAATGCGCCTACCATGACCCCGACCGCTGCGCCCAGGTTACCCGGGAGCTTCTGGCGTTGCCGGAAAGACCCAGCTGCATCCTGTTCCCGGATGATTACTCCTATATCGGCGGCCTGAACGCCCTGAATGAGGCAGGGCTCCGGGTGCCGGAGGATATTTCCGTCTGCGGCTACGACGGCATCCACCTGGCCCGGGTGCTGAAGCTTACCACCTACTCCCAGGACACCAAGACCCTGGGCGCCACCGCCGCCGCCGGGCTGATCCGTCTGATCGAGCATCCCAAAACCACCCTGACGGACCGGATCCGGATTCCCGGCAGACTGCTGCCGGGCGCCACGGTGAAGGAAGTATAATGTATGTTATCGGGACCTACCCGTGACAATAATAAAGGAGGAAACTAAAATGAAAAAAGCGCTCTCCCTGCTGCTGGCTGTGGTTATGATGCTGTCCCTGGCCGCCTGCGGCTCCAAGGCTGCTGAGACCCCCGCCCCCGCGACTACCCAGGCTGCCGCTCCCGCGGAGACCCAGGCTACCGCTACGGAAGCCGCCTCTGCCGAGGAAGGCAAGGTTTTCAACATCTACGCATGGAACGAAGAGTTCAAGGGCTTCTTTGAGAAGTACTACACCGTCCCCGAAGGTGTCACCGTCAACTGGATCATCACCCCCAACGACGGCGGTGCTTACAAGAACAAGCTGGATGAGGCTCTGCTGAACCAGGACAATGTTCCCGCCGACGAGAAGATCGACATGTTCCTGCTGGAAGTTGACCACAACATCATGCAGTACACCAACACCGAGTACACCCAGGATATCGTCGCTCTGGGCGTCACCGACTTCTCCAACACCTATCCCTACACCGTCCAGGCCGCTTCCGACGCCAACGGCGTTGTGAAGGGCGTTTCCTTCCAGTGCTGCCCCTCCGCTCTGATCTACCGCCGCTCCATCGCACAGGACGTGCTGGGCACCTCCGAGCCCGCGGAAGTTCAGGCTCTGCTGGACAGCTGGGATAAGTTCAACGCCGTGGCCGCCGACGCCAAGGCCAAGGGCTACTACATGACCGCTTCCGAGGCGGAGACCTACCGTACCTTCTCCAACAACGTTACCGCTCCCTGGGTTGACGATGCCGGCAACCTGCAGTTCGACACCCAGATCAAGGCCTGGATGGATCAGGCTAAGAACTTCTCCGACAACGGCTACACCATCAACACCGGTCTTTGGGATCAGCCCAAGAACGACCAGATGTTCGCCGAAGGCAAGACCATGTGCTTCTTTGGACCTGCCTGGTACTTCA
>CAMEIK010000070.1 GCA_945918315.1 uncultured Clostridia bacterium | reverse complement strand
TTGATGGGGGCGTTGCAGGCGAAGAAGTCCTGGGGCCGGGGGCCGAAGGTGATGATCTTCAGGTTCCGGAGGCCGATGATGGTACGGGCGATGGGCACAAACTCCAATATCATCTTCACGATGTCCTCCGCGGTGCCCACGGGGTATTCGGGGATGTAGGCCTTCAGCTTCCGCATCCCCAGGTTATAGGAGCAGTTCAGCATGCCGCAGTAAGCATCGCCCCGGCCGTTGATCATATCTCCGTCGCCCTCGGCGGCGGCAACGTACATCACAGGGCCGTGGAATTTCTTCGCCAGCAGAGTCTCCGGGGTTTCGGGGCCGAAGTTGCCCAGGAACACCACCAGGGCGTTGCACCCGGCGGCCCGGACCTCGGCCACGGCCTTGGCCGCGTCCAGCTCGTTTTCCACGGTAATTCCGCACTCGTAGATTTCACCGGGGTAGGCCGCCACAATATTCTTCCGGCGCTGGGTACTCAGGGCAATGGGAAAGCAGTCCCGGGAAACCGCGATCATGCCAAGCTTGACTTCAGGAATGTTGTTCACCACAGGTCCCCCCCTTACAGATACGCCGCAATGTCAATGTTCTCCCCGGTCAGGCCGGGCTTGGCGCCCTTCTTTGCCGCGGGGGAGTCCGGATGGGCCAGCAGCCACTTGTTCCGGGCGGTCATAATGGAGTCCTCCCAGGTTTCATTCTTCATCACGGGACGCTCGGTGTTGGTCAGCCAGGGCAGCACAATGAGTACATGGAAGCCTTTTTCAGGGTCCGCGTGGCAGGGGGCATAGTGCAGCGTCGTGGCCCAGACCTCAATGAGGACCCCGGCGGGGACCCGGAAGGCCTTCACCGTGGAGGTGTCCAGGAAGCCGTCCACAATGTCCTCCTGGCGGCCCAGCAGCAGGATAAAGTCCTCGCTGCCCATGTTGAACTCACTGTTGCGGTGGTATTCCAGGCAGTTGAGCCTGGTGTTGTGGCCGTTGCAGCAGCCCAGCTGAATCTCCATGCCGCCGAAGCAGTGCTCACTGAGCTCCGTGGCCGCGGGCAGCTCCTGGAGGTCCGGATGGGAGGGGGTGTAGGCCGTGCCCTCCGCCGGCTGGGCAGTATGGGCCAGAACTTCCAGGATCTCCGCCCTGGCATCCTCCAGGCCCTCCACGATCTGGCCGTAACGCTTGAATTCAGGGTCAAATACGGAATAGATTTTCATAGGTTCCTCCTTTTACGCCAGCTCGGCAAAGAGCGCCTTGCAGGCGGGATAGATTTTCCGGAATTTCCGGTATTGCTTTTCATACTTCGCGGCAAGGGCCGGGTCCGGGTGAACGGTGTCCACCACACGCACCAGCGCTCCGCAGGCATCCGCCACTGTGGTATATTCTCCGCAGGCAACCATGGCAAGCATGGCGCCGCCCATGCCCGGCCCCTGCTCGGAGGCAACCAGCTCCAGGTCCATATTCAGAACGTTTGCCAGAATCTTCTTCCAAAGGGGGCTTTTGGCACCGCCGCCGCAGAGCTTGCTGGCCTTCACATCGATGCCCAGCTTCTTCACCACCTCAAAGCTGTCCCGGATGGCAAAGGCCACGCCCTCCAGCACCGCCTGGGTCATGTCCGCCCGGCAGGTGTCCATGGTCAGGCCGAGGAAGGTTCCCCGGGCATTGGTGTCGTTGATTGGGCTCCGCTCCCCCATAAGATAGGGCAGGAAAAACACATGGTTTTCCCCCAGCTTGTCTTCGGCAATGGCAGCCTGTTCTTCCCCGTACCGGTCGGTATGGAAAATGTCCTCCATGAGCCACTTGTTGCAGGAGGCGGCGCAGAGCATGCAGCCCATGAGATGATAGCCCCCGTCGGCATGGGCAAAGGCATGCAGGGCGTTATTCTCATCCACCCGGAAGGTATCGGAGGAGATGAACACCGTGCCGGAGGTGCCCAGAGAAATGTTGCAGCCGCCCCGGCCCACCACGCCGGTACCTACGGCAGCGGCGGCATTGTCCCCCGCTCCGGCGCAGACCCGGCAGGAAGCCGGGATTCCCAGCTCCTTCGCGATCTCCGGCTTTACCGTACCCACGGTCTCATAGCTTTCATAGAGCCGGGGCATCTGGTTTTCCCGGACACCGCAGAGCGCCAGCATTTCCGCCGACCAGCGTTTCTTTTCCACATCCAGCAGCAGCATACCGGAGGCATCGGAGTAGTCCGTGGCGTGAACACCGGTCAGAATGTAGTTGATGTAATCCTTGGGGAGCATGATTCTGTGAATCCGGGCAAAGTTCTCCGGCTCCTTCTCCCGCATCCAGAGCAGCTTGGGGGCGGTAAAGCCGGCAAAGGCAATGTTGGCGGTCATTTGGGACAGCCGCTTCATGCCGATTTCTTCGTTTAAGTAGGCCACCTGCTCCGCCGTACGGCCATCGTTCCACAGAATGGCCGGCCGGATTACCCGGTCCTGTTCGTCCAGCACCACCAGGCCGTGCATCTGACCCCCGGCGCCGATTCCCGCCACCCGGCTGCCGTCAAAGCCGGAAAGCAGCTCCCGGATGCCGGAAAACACCGCTTCCTTCCAGTCCTCCGGCCGCTGCTGGCTCCAGCCGGGCCTGGGGAATTCCAGCGGGTACTCTCTGGAGACGATCTTATGAATCTTCCCTGCCCCGTCCATCAGCAGAAGCTTCACTGCCGAGGTGCCCAGGTCAATGCCGATATAGAGCATACCGAATCCTCCCTGCCATCAAAACCTTGTTGCCTGATGGATCATGCCGGGGCGCTGTCACTGCCGGTTTTCTTTCCGTGCCGTGGTCTGTCCCTGGGCCACGCCCTCGGTGGACTCCGGCACAAAGAGCACCTTGATGGTGGCAAAAATAATTTTCAGATCCGTCACGAGACCCATACTGCCGATGTACTGCAGGTCCATCTGCAGCTTATTGTAGGGAGACGTATTGTATTTCCCGTACACCTGGGCGTAGCCCGTCAGGCCCGCCTTGGCCTGGAGCCGGAGGGCAAATTCCGGCATTTCCTTTTCATACTGGGCCGCGATCTCCGGCCGCTCCGGCCGGGGTCCCACAATGGTCATGGTGCCCAGAAGAATGCACAGAAGCTGGGGCAGCTCATCAATGCGCAGGCTGCGGATGATTTTTCCCACAGGGGTGATCCGGTCATCTCCCTGGCTGGCAAGCCTTGCCACCCCGTCCTTTTCGGCGTCCACCCGCATACTGCGGAATTTATAAACATAAAACTCTTTCCGGTTCCTGGTCAGCCGGATCTGCTTGTAAAACACCGGGCCCCCGTCGGTAAGCTTAATGGCCGCGGCGGTAACCAGCATCAGCGGAGACAGAACCACCAGTGCCGCCAGGCTCAGCACAATGTCCATGGCCCGCTTCACCACCAGATACCATACGCTGGGGCTGGACTGCTGGCACAGCATCACGGGAAGGCTGGACATCTGCATGGACTTGGCACCCTTGATCAGGTAGTCCCCGATATTTGGCCGAACATAGGCCTCCATCCTTTCCGCGATACAGAATTTCACAATATCGTTGCGGATGCTGGAGCTGACGCCGCAGATCATTACCGCCTCGGCATCCATCTTTTTGAGCTCTGCCAGCGTACGGGCGGGGTCCCCGTCCACCGCCAACTGTCCGACCAACCGAAACCGCCAGGGCATATTCGCCACGATCATCTGCCCGTTTTCCAGAGCTTCGGAATAGGCATAGATCAGCACGGTCCGTTTGGGGGGCAGCAGCCGGTTGGTCAGCCGCACCGCGGGACCGGACCACAGGGCAGCCGCCAGAATCATTCCGCCCATTACCCCCAGCAGCGGCAGGGGGTTGGGAAGTGTCCGCTGAAGCGGCCACAGAATCAGATAGGCAAAAAAGGATGTGATCACCGCCGCTACCGCGTGGCCGTAGCTCAGCTCGCTGGCATTGCTCACCGTCAGGTCAAAGCCGCCGTAGAGCTTTGCCAGGGACACATACAGGATGATAAACAGGGCAATGACAAAAAGATGCCCCTTGATATAAAAGTTGCCGCTGAAAAGGTGCCTGCTGTAATACAAATACCATGCCGCGGAAAAAATCCCGGTGTCCACTGCCACAAGCAGTACCTTCACAAGCAGGAGGTACAGGTCATTTTTCTGTTCTTTATTCATCATGATCCCCGATTCACTTTTTTCTGTTTCCGGATGCCCGGAGGGTTATTTTCCGGCAGCCTTCGCCATTTCCTCCATCAACTGGGGGACCCGGATGTTCTGGGGGCAGTGCCCCTCGCAGGCGCCGCAGCCCACGCAGTCCCAGGGCATACCGCCCTCCACCTTTTGCAGGCCATGCAGTGCCCAGCTTCCTTCCAGCTTGAAGGCATTGTACACCTTCAGCACCTCGGGGATGTTGATGCCCGCGGGGCAGGTATCACAGCAGTACCGGCAGCCGGTGCAGGGAATGCGCACCTGGTCCCGGAACATGGCGCAGGCCCGGAACAGCAGGGCCTCCTCCTCGTCCGTCAGGGCCCGGTCATCGGCAAAGGTCGCCACGTTGTCCTGAATCTGCTCCAGGGTGCTCATGCCGCTGAGGGCCACCTGCACCATGGGCAGTCGCTTCAGCCACCGGAAGGCCCAGGAGGGGATACTCCAATCGGGATGGGCCTGGCGCAGCAGCGCTTCCGCCTCCTCCGTCAGCTTTGCCAGGCGGCCGCCCCGGACGGATTCCATAACCATCACGGGGATATTCCGCTGTGCCAGAATTTCATACTCCTGCTTTGCCGTGCCGTAGTTCCAGTCAAAGTAGTTCAGCTGGATCTGGGCAAAGTCCCACGCATTCGCGTCGGCAAACCGGGCAAGCACCTCCGGGGAAGCATGGGAGGAAAAACCGAAATAGGAAATCTTCCCCTCCCGCTTCATCTGCTGGAAAAAGGGAATGCAGCCGTTATTCAGATAGTCGTCGATACTGTCATCCCCCAGGGCATGAATGAGGTAAAAATCGATCCGGTCCACCCCATACCGCTCCAGCTGCTGGGCGAAGGTCTCCCGGTAGTCGGGGTTTGCCCGCAGATTGTACTTTGTGGTGATGTAATAGCTGTCCCGGGGGTACTTGCGCAGGGCCTGCCCCACGAAACCCTCGGACTTGCCGCTGTGGTAAACATAGGCGGAATCATAATAATTGATCCCGTTTTCCATAGCATAGTCCAGGATTGCCCCGGCCTTTTCAAAATCAATATCTCCGTCCTTACCGCCGGGAAGGATGGGCAGGCGCATATTGCCCATACCCAGCCGGGAAAGAGTGATATTCTGAAATTTCTTTGTGACCATACTTTCGATCCTCCCTGTGTTTTGCCCCAAGGGCAGATTCTCCCATTTACTAACAGAATACCACAATCCAACCGGTTTTTCAAGGCTTCCGGGATTTTTGTTCCTCTGTTTCGGGAAAACAGAAGCATAAGAAATTCTTCCGAAAACCTTAATCCGTTCCAAAGGAAGGCTTAAAACACACTTCCGGTATCCCGTGATAGAATAGGTACAGTACACAGAAAGAAGGCGCGATTATATGCGGGATATGCTGGACGGGCTCACGCTTCTCGGAATCGATATGCTGTCCTTCGGGGTGGTTGGAATCCCCATGCTGCTTGGGCTGTTTCTTCCGGTGCTGCGGACAAAGAGCCGGGAAAAACGATGGCTGCTGATTCTCTTTTCCCTGTATCTGGCGGCAGTGTGGTCCGCCGTGGGAATGCCGGGGATGGGGAAGTGCTGGGTATTCGCCCCGGAATGCGCGTTGGTCCCCTTTGCCGGGCTTTTTTCCGGTCTCCGGAACCGGGCGCTGAAAACACTCCTTTTTGTCCCCCTGGGCTTCCTGCTGCCCACCCTCTGGCCCCGGTTCCGCCGTCTGGGCCGGACAGTCCTGGCAGGGCTTATCCTGTCCGCCATCATCGAAATGGCGCAGCTGTTCACCTTCCGGCTGACGGATATCAACGACCTGATTGCGGCCGCCCTGGGCACCTCCCTGGGCTACTGGGCCGGAGATGGTCTAAACCGGCATTTCGGGTTCTATGTCCGGGAGGAGGGCCCCTACCCCCGGGAGGCGGAGGCCGTTGCCGCCGCCAGCGCCACGGTGCTGTTTCTCGTCTGCCCCTCCCTGGAAGCCCTTTTCCACACCTGGCTGCATGTGTAATGGATAACGGAAACGATGAACGCGGAAGGATGGTACACTCCCGGGATGATAATAAGCAATAGGG
>CAMEIK010000069.1 GCA_945918315.1 uncultured Clostridia bacterium | reverse complement strand
GCCGCCACTTTGCCGCCCGGTGGTATCAGAACCGGAAGCAGTCAGACCCCCACGGGGATTATTTGCTGGAAGAGGTGGCCATGGGACGGGCCTTCCGCCATTATGACGACCTGGGCCTGGATGGGATTGCCCTGACCGAGGGAGATACCATTCTGGCGCTGTCCATCGGCTCTCCCCTCTCACCGGACACCTTCGACATTCACTTTGAAAAGGCGGATGAAACCGTGGAGGGTGCCTACACCGCCATCAATCAGGCCTTTGCCCGGTATCTGCGGGACAAGTACCCGGCGCTTCGGTATCTCAACCGGGAGGACGATATGGGGCTTGCCGGACTGCGCAAGGCCAAGCTGTCCTACTGCCCCCACCACATGGAGGAAAAGTATTGGGCCTACCTCCAGGACGAGGGATTATGGGAGGACGGGGATGCGCTTTGACTTTCCCTCCCCCAGCCATGTTCCCCAGCTGCGGGCCCTCTGGCGCCAGGCCTTTGGGGATGGGGAAGATTTTCTGGATGCCTTTTTCTCGCTGTGCTTTTCTCCCCACCGCTGTCGGTGCGCTTTCCGGGAGGGAGAGATTCTTTCCGTCCTGTACTGGTTCCTCTTTACCTGCCGGGGACAGAAAATGGCCTATCTCTATGCCGTAGCTACCCGGGAAGACTGCCGTCATCAGGGCATCTGCAGGGCGCTGATGGCAGATACCCGGGCTGTTTTGGAAGCCCAGGGATACTGCGCCGCGTTGCTGTGCCCGGAAAACGAAGGGCTTGCCCGGATGTACGCCGGTTTCGGCTACCAGCCGGTATGCAAAATCGCGGAGCGCAAAGTAACATCAGCGGCTTGTCCCGTCTGCCTCCGCCGGGTAACTCCGGAGGAATACAGGGTTCTTCGCGGTAAGCTTCTTCCCCCGGGGAGCGCCCAGCCGGAAGACAGCTTTTTCAGGCTCCTGGCCCATGACGCGGAGCTTTTCGCGGGAGAGGATTTCCTCCTTGCTGCCCGGAAGTCCGGACAGGCCCTATTCGTGCCGGAGCTTCTGGGAAATGCCGGTGCCGCCCCCGGGATTCTGACTGCTCTGCATTGCCGGGATGGCACCTTCCGGATGCCGGGAAACGAAAAGGATTTCGCCATGTTTCTCCCCCTCATCCCCGACACCCGGCCGCCGGTCTATTTTGGCCTTGCGCTGGATTAAAAATATCGGGAAACTTTGGCAAAATTCACATGAAAAGTCAGATTGCGGCGGACAGAATCAGCTTTCTGCGTTCTTGACGGTTTTCGGCCTGATATGCTATAATTGCATACGGATCGAGCAGAACCCTTATGTACGGCTTATTCACCACGCAGTAAGGGCCATACTTCCGCACAGTCGTGATAAGGGGCTCTCTTGCGCTTTTCGGCGCGAGGGGCCCCTTTTGGGCTTTTTTTCGGAAAACCGAAACGTATCAGGAGGCTTTTATGAAGAAAATCGGAATTGTAATGGGCAGCGACAGCGACCTGCCCGTGCTGCGCAAGGCCATGGATACCCTGGACTCCCTGGAAATTCCCTACGAGTGCCACATCTATTCCGCCCATCGCACCCCGGAGCAGGCCCGCGGCTTTGCCCTGTCCGCCCGGGAAAACGGCTTCGGCGCCATCATTGCCGCAGCCGGCATGGCAGCGCACCTGGCCGGCGCCATTGCCGCGGCTACAACCCTGCCCGTAATCGGGATCCCCTGTCAGGGTCCCTGTCTTGACGGCATTGATGCCCTTCTGTCTACCGTTCAGATGCCCTCCGGAATCCCGGTGGCTACCGTTGCGGTTAACGGGGGTGTCAATGCCGCTTTATTGGCTGCGCAGATTCTGGCGGTGGAGGATTCCGCCCTGGCCCGGAAGCTGGACGCCAAGCGGGACAGCGACGCGGGGAAGGTTCTTGCCAAGGACGCGGCGCTGCAGGCGGAGCTGAACAAGAATCATTTGTCCGTCGGTGAGGGAGAATCCGAACGGTAACTGTCTTTGTTCTCCCCGAAAACTGACACAATCGGCAGCCTGACAGTTTTTCCGCTGCCGGACAATAAAGGAGGAACCCATACATGGGTGGTTTTTTTGGAGCAACTTCCCGCAGGAACTGCGTACTGGACGTATTTTTCGGCACGGACTATCATTCCCACCTGGGCACCCGCCGGGGCGGCATGGCAGCCTATGATTCCGAAAAGGGGCTTCAGCGGGAAATCCACAACATTGAGAACTCCCCTTTCCGCACCAAATTCCAGCGGATTCTGGAGGAAATGACCGGCACGGCCGCCATCGGTTGTATCTCCGACACCGACCCCCAGCCCATTCTGATCCGCTCCAACTTAGGCTGCTACGCCATCTGCACCATCGGTGTCATCAACAATTCCGAGCAGCTTATCAACCAGTACCTGACCTTCAGCGGCGGCCATTTTGAAGGGATGTCCGGCGGAAGAATCAATGCCAACGAGCTCATCGCCGCCCTCATTGACCAGAAAAGTTCCTTTGCCGAGGGCATCCGCTTTGCTCAGGAGATGGTGGACGGCACCGCCTCCATCCTGATTCTCCGGGAGGGCGGCCATATCATCGCCGCCAGAGACAAAATGGGGCGGCTTCCCATCGTGATTGAAAAGAAAGAGGACGCCTACTGCGCCACCTTTGAAGACTACGCCGGAGAAAAGCTGGGCTACGAGGTAGTACGGGAACTGGGTCCCGGTGAGATTGTGGAGCTTTCTCCCGAAGGAATTGAGGTTCTGTCCCCACCCCGGAAAGAAAAGAAGATCTGTGCCTTCCTTTGGTCCTACTATGGCTACCCCACCGCCTGCTACGAGGGCAAGAGCGTGGAATACATGCGCTACCGCAACGGCCGGATCATGGCGAAAAACGACAAGGAAAACGGCGTTGCCCAGGACCTTGACTATGTGGGCGGCGTCCCCGATTCCGGCACTCCCCACGCCATCGGCTACGCCAACGAAAGCGGTGTGCCCTTTGCCCGGCCCTTTATCAAGTACACTCCCACCTGGCCCCGGAGCTTTATGCCCGCCACCCAGGAGGAGCGCAACATGGTTGCCAAGATGAAGCAGATCCCGGTGGACGAGCTGATCCGGGATAAGAAGCTGCTGTTCGTGGACGATTCCATTGTCCGGGGCACCCAGCTGCGGGAGACGGTGGATTTTCTGTATGAGCACGGCGCCAAGGATGTACACATCCGCTCCGCCTGTCCTCCCATTCTCTACGCCTGCAAGTACCTGAACTTCTCCCGTTCCACCTCCGACAATGACCTGATCGCCCGGAGCACCATCCGGGAGCTGGAGGGAGAAGAGGGACTGGAGCATCTGGACGAATATATGGATGCGGGCACCGAGCGGGGAAAAGCCATGCGCAAAGCCATCTGTGAAAAGCTCCACTTCTCTTCTTTGGAGTATCAATCCCTGGAGGGTATTCTGGAAGCCATCGACCTGCCGGCCTGCGAGGTTTGCACCTACTGCTGGGACGGCAAAGAATAAAGGAGGAACAACATGGAAAATTCCCGGTCTGAAAGCTACGCCGCCGCGGGCGTGGACATTACCGCCGGTTACCGCGCGGTGGAACTGATGAAGCGCCATGTGGCCCGGACGAGAAACGAGGGCTGCCTGGACGATGTGGGCGGCTTCGGCGGCTGCTTCGGCTTAAACCTTGCGGGGATGGAGGAGCCGGTGCTGGTCTCCGGTACCGACGGCGTGGGCACCAAGCTGCGCATTGCTATGCTCCTGGATAAGCACGACACCATCGGCATCGACTGCGTTGCCATGTGCGTCAACGATGTGATCTGCTGCGGCGCCAAGCCCCTGTTCTTCCTGGACTACATTGCCTGCGGCAAGAATGTCCCCGAGCGGATCGCGGATATTGTGGCCGGTGTTGCCGAGGGCTGCGTCCGGTCCGGCTCCGCTCTGATCGGCGGCGAGACCGCCGAGCACCCCGGCATGATGGCCCCCGATGACTACGACCTGGCAGGCTTCAGCGTGGGCATCGTGGACAAGAAGAAGATCATTGACAACACCCGGATGGTCCCCGGTGATACCGTGATTGCCCTGGCTTCCTCCGGCGTGCACTCCAATGGCTTCAGCCTGGTCCGGAAGGTCTTTGATGTGGAAAACAACACCCACCTCACCGAGCCCTGTGAGGAGTTGGGCGGCGCCTCCATCGGCGAAACCCTGCTGACCCCCACAAAAATCTATGTCAAGAGCATCCTTGCCCTGCTGGAAAAGGTGGATGTCAAGGGCATCAGCCACATTACCGGCGGCGGTTTCTACGAAAACATTCCCCGCAGCATCCCCGACGGCCTGTGCGCCTCCATCGAGAAGGCCAGCGTCAAGGTGCTGCCCATCTTCAATCTGATTGCTTCCCGGGGCAATATCCCCGAGCGGGATATGTTCAACACCTTTAACATGGGCGTTGGCATGAGTGTAGTGGTTCCCAAGGAACAGGAGGCCCTGGCCCTGGAGATTCTCCGCAGCCACGGAGAGGATGCCTATGTCATCGGCACCATTACCGAGGGGAAGGAAAAGGTGATCCTGGGGTGAAAGCAAGGATCGCGGTACTGGTATCCGGCGGCGGAACCAATCTGCAGGCCCTGCTGGATGCCCAGGCCGCCGGAAAGCTCCCCAGCGGCGAAATCGCCCTGGTGGTTTCCAACACCGCCGGGGCCTACGCGCTGGAGCGGGCAAAAAAGGCGGGCGTGCCCGGCTGCACCATTCTGAAAAAGGCCCTGGGCTCCCAGGCCGCCTTTGAAGCCGCCCTGGAAGAAAAGCTCCGGGAATATGACATTCAGGTCATCATTCTGGCGGGCTTCCTGAACATCCTCAGCGGCAGCTTTACGGAAAAGTACCCGGACAGGATTCTGAACGTTCACCCCTCCCTCATTCCCGCTTTCTGCGGTGAGGGCTTCTACGGACTGCGGGTCCATGAGGCGGCGCTGCGATACGGCGTGAAGGTCACCGGCGCTACGGTGCATTATGTCAACCAGGTTCCGGACGGTGGAAGAATCATCGCCCAGAAAGCGGTGGAAATTCTCCCCGGTGACACCCCACAGGTTTTGCAGCGCCGGGTCATGGAGCAGGCGGAATGGGTACTGCTTCCCCAAGCCGCGGAGCAGGTCTGCCACGAAATCATCAATCATTCTTCGGAGGATGCCAAATGAATATTTACGAAGTCAAATCCATGCATGACCGCCTGGAGGGGAACACCTACCCCGGCCGGGGAATCGTGATTGGAAAAAGCAAAGACGGCAAACACGCTGCCATCGCCTACTTCATCATGGGCCGCAGCGCCAACAGCCGGAACCGTATCTTTGTGGAGCGGGACGGCACCCTCTTTACGGAGCCCTTTGACGCCAGCAAGGTGGAGGACCCCCGCCTCATCATCTATGCCGCCATCCGCCGCTTTGGAAACAGCCTGATCGTCACCAACGGCGACCAGACCGATACCATCTATAAGGGCCTGCTTGCCGGCATGAGCTTTGACCGCTCCCTGGCCCAGCGGTGCTTTGAGCCGGATCCCCCCAACTTCACCCCCCGGATCAGCGGTATGCTGACAATCGAAAACGGGGACTTTTCCTACAAAATGAGCATTCTCAAGTCCGGCGATGAAAAGGGCACCTTCTGCAACCGGTTCAGCTTCCACTATGGCTCCCAGGCGGGCCTGGGCCATTTTATCCACACCTATGTCTGCGACGGCAACCCCATTCCCACCTTCCAGGGCGAGCCGGAACGGGTCAGCATTCCCGACAGCATCGACGACTTTACCAAAGAAATCTGGGAGTCCCTGGACGAAAACAACAAGATCTCCCTCTATGTACGCTACATCGATCTTGCCACCGGCACGGAAGAAAACCGGCTGGTCAACCGGAACAAATGAGGTGTTCAAATGAATGAAATCGCGCTGAAATACGGCTGCAACCCCAACCAGAAGCCTGCCTGCATCCGCATGGCGGACGGCAGCGACCTTCCGGTGACCGTGCTGAACGGACGGCCCGGCTACATCAATTTCCTGGACGCCCTGAACTCCTGGCAGCTGGTCAAGGAACTGAAGGAAGCCACCGGCCTGTGCGCCGCTGCTTCTTTCAAGCATGTCTCCCCCACCTCCGCCGCCGTGGGCCGTCCCCTGCCGGAGAACCTGAAAAAGGCCTGCTTCGTGGACGATGTGCCCGGTCTTGACGAGAATCCTCTCGCCTGCGCCTATGCCCGGGCCAGAGGCACCGACCGGATGTGCTCCTTCGGCGACTGGGT
>CAMEIK010000068.1 GCA_945918315.1 uncultured Clostridia bacterium | reverse complement strand
GGATTCCTTAATTGTCCATTGTCCATTGTCAATTGTCAATTAAATTCTAATTTATCAGTGTGCTTATTAAAACCGATAACCTGAATTCCAATTTATCGTTTTACGATACCATAATAAGCAATCAGGAAAACATACCGACAAAAGGAGCGGATGGATATGGACGGACGGGTCAGCATCGTTGGATGCGAAAACTACGCACCGGAGACGGTGGAACAGGCGATGGATGCCCTCTTTGCGCCTCTGGACGCCCTGAGTTGGGTAAAGCCCGGGATGAAGATCGCGGTGAAAGCAAACCTGGTCGTTGCCCACGGCCCGGAGAAAGCGGCCACACCCCATCCTGAGGTGGTCTGCGCTCTGTGCCGCCGCCTTACGGAGCGGGGTGCGGAGGTTATAGTGGGGGACAGCCCCGGAGGTCCCTATCGCAAGCCCTTTCTGGACGCGGTGTACCGGGCAACGGGGATGACCCAGGTGACCCGGACGGGGGCAAGGCTCAACGAGGATTTCGGCGAGACCGAGGTGCGGGTGCCGGAGGGAAAGGTGCTGCCTTCCTTTTGGTGCTGTGATTACCTGCTGAAAGCGGACGCCATTATTGACCTGTGCAAGCTGAAGACCCACGCCCTTATGGGCTACACCGGCGCCTGCAAGAATATGTTCGGAGCCATCACCGGAACCCATAAGACGGAGTTTCACTACCGTTTCCCCACCCATGAAGCGTTCGCTTCCATGCTGGTGGACCTGTGCGGCTTCTTAAAGCCCCGTCTTTCCATCTGCGACGGTGTGCTCGCCATGGAGGGAAACGGCCCCTCCTATGGGGATCCCCGGCATGTGGGGGTTCTTCTGGCCTCTTTCAATCCCCACGCCCTGGATCTTCTGGCGGCTGACCTCATCGGTTTGGGAAAGGACGGCGTGCCCACCCTCGCCGAAGCGGCGGACCGGGGCCTAATCCCGGAAAATGCCCGGGCACTTTCCCTGTTCGGGGATCCGGAGCCTTTCCGTGTGCCGGATTTTAAGCTCCAGCCTCCGGTGGATATTCGCTTCTGGGGCCTTCGCAGTGAGTGGTTTCACCGGCTGGCAAAGGGTATGCTGGTCACGAGGCCCAAGCCGGACAAAACCTGCGTGGGCTGCGGAAAATGCGTGATTGGCTGCCCCGCCAAGGCCATCACCATGGTAAGCGGGCGGCCCAAAATTGAGCGGAACAAGTGCATCAGCTGCTTCTGCTGCGGCGAGTTCTGCCCCAAGGGAGCCATGAAGGCCTACGAGCCATTTGTCGGCAGACTGACCCGGGGGAAGAGAACGAATGGGAAATGAGTTGGAGTGCGTAGGGGGCCTCCTGTGACGTCCCGTTGAAAGATGGACGGATCCCTGAATTATGGAAAAACCAGGCTGCTTTTTAGGCAGCCTGGTTTTTGTCAGGGAAAAAGGTATGTCAGACCTCCAGGGAACCGCTGGTGAGCCGCATGCCGGTGTCGGCGTCAAAGAGCTGGTACTTATTCCCGGAGAAGCCCATTTTCAGGTTCTCACCGGCCACAAAGTCCACGTCGCCGAAGATCACGGAGGTGAGCCGCTGAGCCCCAACCCTGGTCACCAGAATGGTCTCCATGCCGGAGGGGAGGGAGGACTCCACCTGGGCATCCACCGCGTTTTCGGCCTGCTGCTTCAGGAACTCAGGCCGGATGCCCAGTACCACCTTGCCGCTTTCCGGCAGGGTCACCGCCTCGTTGGGCCGGAAGGTCAGCTTCAGGTCTGCGCTGGAAAGCTTCACGCCGTCGCCGCGGGCTTCGGCGGTCATGGGGATCAGGTTGATGCTGGGATTGCCCACAAAGTCCGCGGTAAAGAGGTTCGCGGGCTTGCCGTAGAGCTCCAGAGGAGAGCTGTACTGCTGCAGAACACCCAGCTTCATCAGGCAGATCCGGGTGGAAAGGGTCATGGCCTCCAGCTGGTCATGGGTCACGTAGATGAAGGTGGCGCCGGTATCCTTATGCAGCCGCTTCAGCTCTGCCCGCATGTCGTTGCGAAGCTTGGCATCCAGGTTGGAAAGGGGCTCGTCCATCAGCAGCACCCGGGGATTGGGGGCCAGGGTACGGGCGATGGCGACACGCTGCTGCTGGCCGCCGGAAAGCTCCGCGGGGTAACGGTCCACGTATTCTTCAATCCGCATGGCCTTGCAGATCTCCGCCACCCGGTTTTCGATTTTCTTCTTGTCCCACTTCATGTTTTCCAGACCGAAGGCAATGTTCCTGCGGACGGTCATATGGGGCCAAAGAGCATAGTTCTGGAACAGGAAGCCCACGTTCCGCTTGTCGGGGGACACGTTGATGCCCTTCTCGTTGGAGAAAACGCAGGTGTCGTCAAAGTAGATCTCACCGTCGGTGGGGGTTTCCAGACCCGCGATCATACGCAGGGTGGTGGTCTTGCCGCAGCCGGAGGGACCCAGCAGGGAGACAAAGTGACCGTCCTCGATGGTCAGGTTCAGATGATCCACGGCCTTGGAGCCCTTGGAAAACTGTTTGGTAATATTTACAAGTCTGATTGTTGGCATTCTAATTTCCTCCTACGCCCTTTTCAATGGAAGCGCCCGTGAGCTTTTCCACAACGAAATTCACCAGCAGCACAATAAAGATAATCAACAGGTTGATGGCATTGCCGTACTGGGCCCAGCCCTTTTCATCATAGAAGAACAGCAGGGTGGTCAGCACACGGTTGTTTGCCGTGACCAGGATGACGAACAGGCTCAGCTCCCGCATGCAGGAAACGAAGGGGAGAAGATAGCCGGATACGATGGTGGATTTCTGAATGGGAACAATGATCCGTGTCATTCGTTTCCACCAGGGGATACCCATAATGACACCCGCCTCTTCTATCTCCGGAGACAGCTGCAGCATGGAGTTGACGCCGCTGCGGGAAGCCATGGGCAGATACTTGACGGTACCGATCAGGGCAAGCAGCGCGAAGGTGCCGTACAGGGAGGGGATGATGCCCCGCTGCTGGGAGAACATGGACAGGTAGATGGCGGAGAAGGCCATGGAAGGAATCAGGTAGGGAATGAAGGTCAGGTTCTCCACGAACCGGCTGAGGCTGCTGCCCCGGCGGCGGACGATGGAGTAGCCGGCCAGGAAGCCCACGGTACCGGCGCCGATGGCGCAGGTGAAGGACAGCTTCAGAGAGTTAAACAGGGTCTTCCAGACATCGGCGTTGCGCAGAATGCCGGCCTTATCCTGATAATCGTTGCCGCCCTTGGAGATGCCGATCCAGAAGTCCAGGGTCATGTTGGACAGGTGGTAGTTGCCGTCGGTGAGGATCAGGGACTGGAGCACGAAGGAAATCATGGGAATCACGGACATGCACAGCACCACCAGCACCACCAGCAGAGAAACCACGGTCCGCAGCTTCTTCAGGTGGAACAGGGAGATGTTGGCGCTCTTGCCGGTGACGGTGGCATAGGATTTCCGGGTGCCGATCATGTACTGGTTGGCAAGCATGATGCCGACGGAAATGACCATCATGAGGATGGCGATGATGTAGCCCACACCGGGGTTGGTGCCCTGGATGGTGGAGTACATTTCCGTAGTCAGCACATAGTATCGCACCGGCAGACCCAGGAACTGGGGCACCGCGAAGGAGCTCATGCCGCTGGAAAATACCAGGATAATGGTACTCATCACCGCGGGCATGACCATGGGAATGGTGATCTTCGTGAACATCCGGAGCTTGTTGGTTCTCAGGATAATGGCCGCTTCCTCCAGGTTGGCGTCCATATTTCTCAGAACGCCGCCGATGAGAATATAGGCAAAAGGAGAGTAGTGCAGGCCGGTGGTGACGATAATGGGGAAAGGACCGTAGGCAAACCAGTCGGGAATGGTGATGCCGGTGAGGGCGGTAAAGATGCCGGGGGCGCCGCCAATCACGGCGTTCTTAAAGAAGTTCCGCCATGCCAGCGCCAGGGTCCAGGAGGGCATGATGTAGGGGAAGATGAAGAGCTTTGTCAGCACCTTCTTCCACCGAAGGTCGGTCCGGGTTACCAGCCAGGCGAAGCCGCCGCCGATGACAATGGCTACCAGGCAGGACAGGGCCGAGGTATACAGGCTGTGCCAAAGAGGCTCCCAGATCAGGATTTTACTATAATCACTGGCAAAGGCCCGAAGCCAGTGATAGAGGGTAAAGCTGCCAACCGGCTGGCCGACTCTGGATTTTTCCGAGGCGTGGACCACAAAGGTATCTCCTACAATGGAAAAAAGCGGCAGAATCACCAGGTAGGTCAGGGTGACCATCAGAACGATCAGCAGAATATTATAGGGCTTGCTGAAAAAGGTTTTGATCTTGTTGATGGATTTCTTCATTTTCTAACTCCCTGATGCGGGTTCCCCACGGCACCGCCAAGGAAACCCACGGATATATGGAGGAAAGGGATGGCACTGGGCCATCCCTTTCCAATGCTTCGCTGCGATAAGAAGAATCTTTACTTGATCAGCTTGATGAAGTCTTCCACGTCAGCCCGGTGGGCAGCGGCGTAGATGGGATCTTCCTGAATCAGGATCTTCTTCCACTCGGACACGGGCAGGTCACCTTCGGCAACGGCCAGGGACTGGTTGCCGGAGTAGTCGCCGAAGCGGCCGGACATTCCCTTGTAGACGGAGCCGTCACGCTGAGTGGTGGTGCCGTCGCCGATCCAGCCTTCCTCGGTGAACAGCCATACCAGGAAAGCCTTGGCCAGCTCGGGGTTATCGGCGTTCTTGGTGATCAGGCCGTAGATGGGATAAATGAAGCCGGAAACGGGGTTCATATCCTTCACGTAGTCCAGAGTATAGTTGCCGGGGTTCTTGGTGGAGTCCTTGCGGCTCTTGATGTACTTGTTCAGGGTGATGAGGGCGGACCACTTGGTGTCGGACTCCTGCTCGGGGTTGCCGATAGCCTTGGCGATATCGCCGTCGGAGTCACCCAGAACCGCGCCGTTCTGGTACATCATCTTAATCCACTGATAGCCGGCGTTGGGGCAGTCGGGATCCAGAACGATGTCGGTGCCGTAGTAGGCCTTGTACGCGTCAGCCATCCTGGCGGCATTCTCGTCGGAGGTCAGCATGACCAGGAAGTTCATGTTGACGCCTTCCTTTTCGGGGTTCTTCATCTGCATGGTGCCGGCGTACTGAGGATCGGTGGCGTACCAGATGTTGGTGATCTCGCCGTCAGCCACATAGTCGGTGCTGTAAATGAAGACCTTGTTGCAGTAGTCCCAAACCAGCAGAGGCTCGCAGTCGGCGCCGACCGCGTCCAGGATCTCCTGGTTGTACCAGTTGTAGACATAGCCCTCGTCCACCAGCTCGGAGACGGTACGGGCGCCATCCTGAATGAAGATCAGGTCGGCGCCGGCAACACCGCTGGAGACTTCGGTGGCAACCTGGGTGATCTGGTTGTTGTCGCCGATCTGGGTGCCCTCAACCATGTTGATGTCGATGCCGAACTTGTTGGCAAAGGCCTCAAGGGCGCTGACGGCTACGGAGTGGGTGCTGTAAATGGTGAGCTTGTTGCCGTTCTTCTTGCCGGCATCCAGCAGCTCTTCAAAGGTGGTCTGATCCACGGTGGGAGCCTCGGTTCCGGAAGCAACGGTTTCCTGGGGAGTATTGTCCGCGGCGGGAGCGGCGGAAGTTGTGGGAGCGGGGGTCTCGGTCTTGGCGCAGGCGCACAGACCCAGAAGCATGACCACTGCCAGAAGCATTGCGATATACTTTTTCATTTCTTTTCCTCCATGTTGCGAATTTGCTTGAGAAAACCCAAGCCGTGTATAATTATACAACTTTTGACAAGAAATGCAATGACGAGCTCAGCGGGATTCCATCTTTCTACGAATACAACAAAATTTTTGTAAAATATTTGTAAAATCTGATGAAACAATTTTGACATTTCACAAAGAGACCTGGTACTGCTCCAGGGTGTATGGTTGTTCTGTCCGTGGGTCCGTCCTGGCTTCCGTGCCGGCGAGTGTAAACCCCAGGGACCGGGCAAGGGCTTTGGAAGCCAGGTTTTCCGCCCGGGTGGAGTACAGAAACCACCGGCCCTGAAGGCGGTCCCGGCAATAGCGCATGAGGCAAAGAAGAATCTGCTTTCCGTAGCCTTTCCGCTGGAATTCCGGACCCAGGCAGATTCCCGTTTCCTCCCAAACGCCCTGGGATACTTCCCGCACCCCGGCAAAGCCGATGGGTTCGCCGGAAGCCTTTTCATAGACAAGAAAGCCTTCCCGGTCCTTCTGATAGTCTATGGTGCGCAGAATCCGGGCCCTGGCG
>CAMEIK010000067.1 GCA_945918315.1 uncultured Clostridia bacterium | reverse complement strand
AAACCCCGCCGCCCGGTTCGGCAGCGGGGGAAACATCCTTTCCGAATATCGGTACGACTCAGAAAAAGATTAGGGCAACACCGCACAAATGCGTCTGCGGATCTCAGCGGATCTTTTGCACCGGTTCTACAGTTCCAAAAATGGGAAATACATACAGTATTCCCTCATTTTTGAAACGCAAGAACCGGCACAAAATCTCTTCCTGAGCTTCCTTGCCGATTTATGCGGTGTTGCCTTAGTTGGAATTTCGGTTATCGGCAAAAAGGACAGCGCGCCAAATTCCTAGTTTCAGCACCGCACGGGTGAGGCAAAAGATTCACCGATCAGCCGCAGACGAATGCTTCAGAGCTTCCCTGGCGGGAAACCCGGTATTGATCTGTCCGCATGGGATGGGTTCCCGCCCCCGGGAATTCAGACGCCTATGGGGTCGGACGGGAAAGCATCCCCGACAATTCCCTTTTGACTGGTATGCCAATCCCGTTTTCACTTCTCGCGCGCTGATTCACCTTCCTTGCCGTTTTCCAGAATCCGGCACTCATAGGGGGTCAGGGTTATAGCGCCGGTGACGGTGTCTCCCGTTTCCGCGTCCAGACAGGCTTTCCCCAGTATCACCGCCGCAGGTTCCGGATTGAAATTCTGCAGGAAGAAGAGGCTTCCCTCCCCTCCCTTGCGCTCCGTTACGGTCACGCCCCGGGGAAGCGCTGAACACAGAGCGCAGGTGTTTCCGGACTCCTCTGTCACCAGCTTTACCAGGTCCCCCAGGAACTCCCCGCCGCACTCCGCGGCAGCGAAATAGGCTGTGCCCCTGCCAAAGCTGTGCCGGGTCAGGGCCGGGAAGCCGGCGTAGAAATCCCGGGCATACTCCGCCAGAACCTGAGCTCCCTCCGGATGGACGATGGCGCACAGGTCCATGACGGGATACCGCTTCTTACCCCAAATCACTTCATTTTCCATATTGACCGGCCGCACATCAATGTCTTCCGTGCGGATGCCCAGCACATCGGACAGGGGATGGTGCCCCAGGAAGCACAGATCATGCTCATCTACTTCCCCACTCCAGTAGGAGGTCACATAGGTGCCGCCCCCTTCCACAAAGGCCCGCACCCGCTGGGCATAGTCCCCACGGTACATATAGTTCAGCGGGGCAACCACCAGGGAATACCCCTCCAGGCCGCAGTCCATATCCACAATATCCACATCCACGCCCTGCTCCCAGAAGGGCCGGAACCAGGGCATCCATTTTTCCAGGAAGTTCAGGGGGTTCACGATGGCCTGGGCATCCTCCGCCGCCCACCGGTTCTCCCAGTCGAAAACGATGGCCGCCCGGGGCCGGTTGCAGGTCTTCATCACCTTGTCGGAAAGGCCCTCCAGCCGCTGTCCCAGGTGGGCAACCTCCCGGAAGACACGGGTGTTCTCCCCGTTCCGGTGATCCACCACCGCGCCGTGGAATTTCTCACTGCCGCCGCGGCTCTTCCGCCACTGGAAATACTGGACACTGTTGGAGCCGTGGGCCACCGCCTGCAGGGAGGACAGCTCGTGGACACCGGGCCGCTTCAGCGTGCATCTGGGGTGCCAGTTCACCGCGGAGGTCACGCTCTCCATCAGCAGGAAGGGCTGCTTTTTCAGGCTCCGGATCAGGGAGTACCGGAAGGCCGCCATGACCGCCGGGTCCAGGGGGTCCTCCTGAGAATGCCAGAAAGGATAGCTGTCCTCGGAAACAATATCCAATTCCTTCGCCCACTGAAAATAGTTCAGCGGGTCAAAGGGTCCCATCATATTGATGGTCACAGGAGCATCGCTGTATGTACGGACCGCATCCGCCTCCGCTTTGCAGAAATCCAGCATCTGTTCGCTGACAAACCGCTTCCAGTCCAGCTTCAGGCCGTGCAGGGTCATCTCACCATAGGTCACGGGGCTGTGAATCTGTTCCCAGGATGTCACCACATTGGACCAGAAGCCGGACCACCAGGCGTGATTCAGGTTGTCCAGGGTACCGTACCGGTTCTGCAGCCACTTCCGGAAATTTGCCTGGCAGTGGGGGCAGTGGCAATCCGTCCAGTCGCCGTCGCCGCCGTACTCATTGGAAAGGTGCCAGGCAAGCAGTCCCGGATGATGCCCGAACCGCCGGGATAGGGCGGTATCAATGGCCCGGGTCCGTTCCCGCATCACAGGGGACGAGGGACAGAAGTTGTGCCGCTGGCCGTGGATCCGGCGTTTGCCTTCCTTATTCACCTTGTTGACTTCTTCATAAGTGTCCGTCAGCCAGTGGGGCATGGCGCCGGTGGGGGTGGCCAGAATGGTATAAATCCCGTTTTCATAGAGATTATCCATGATTTTTTCCAGCCAGTCAAAGTCAAACCGCCCCTCCTCCGGCTCCAGGCGGCTCCAGGCGAAAATACCCAGGCTGACACAATTGACATGGGCCTTTTTCATGAGGACAATATCCTCTTCCAGCACCTCCGGGCAGTCCAGCCACTGGTCAGGGTTATAGTCCCCGCCATGAAGCAGCCGGGTGGGAAGTGGGGGCTTTCCGGATCGTATATTCTCCATTTTTGTTTCCTCCCTATGTATTCTCCCGTTATCCGGGAGCGCTGTCTGATTTTTTGATTCCCGAAAGGTAGTCAAGGGCTGCCTGAACCGCCAGCGCACCGTCTGCTACGGCGGTGACCACCTGACGCAGGGGCTTGCCGCGGACATCCCCCGCCGCGTAGACGCCGGGAATCTCCGTACCGGTAGTTTCTCCGGCTGGGATATAGCCGGATTTGTCCAGAGCAAGCTGGCCCCTTACCAGGGCCGTGGCAGGCTTCCTGCCCACACTGATGAAAACTCCGTCACAGAAAATCTCCCTTTCCTCCCCGGTCAGGGTGTTCCTGAGCCGAAGCCCCGTGAGCCTGTCGTCATACAGAAGCTCCGTTACCGTGCTATTCCACATCATTTCCAGGTTTTCCGCCTGCAGTAGGGCCTGATGATAGATTTTTCCGGCCCGCAGGGTGTCCCGGCGATGAATGAGAATCACTTTTTTCGCCACAGGCAAAAGGTGCAGGACTTCCGCAGCCGCGGAATCCCCGCCGCCCACTACCGCTACCGTTTTCCCTTTATAAAAGGCGCCGTCACAGGACGCGCAGTAGCTGACACCCCGGCCAACCAGCGCCTGCTCCATGGGCAGGTCCAGCCGCCTCGGTTCCGCTCCGGCGGCGTATACCACCGTTTTCCCGAAGAAGGTGCCCTCGCTGGTTTCCGCTGTCTTGGGCTCTGCGCGTAGATCCAGGGCCAGCACCTCCGCAAGCAATGTCTCGGCGCCAAAGCCCTCCGCCTGTGCCCGCATCTTTTCTGCCAGGGTCCATCCGTCGATCCCCTCCGGAAAGCCGGGGTAGTTGTCTATTCTTTCCGTCAGGGCCATCTGGCCTCCGGGGGACAGTCTTTCCAAAACCAGGACCGACAGACCCGCCCGGGCGGCGTACAGCGCCGCGGTGAATCCTGCCGGGCCGCCGCCCACAATCAGCATATCATAGAGTTTCATTTTTCTCTGCCCTTCCTGCCCGGTGCTTCCTCTGAACGGATACCGGTCCCTCGCCGTGACCGGAAGACACCGCCATGTTTCATCCTCCAGTATGCCCCATCTTTCGATTTTCTTTCGTGATGGTATCACAAAACAGGCCTGCCGTCAACGGCCAACCGTTCATACCCGGTGTTTTGGAAAGCGGCAGGAATTTCCATAGGGCTACACCGCATAATTCGGCAAGGAAGCTCAGCGAGAGATTTTGTGCCAGTTCAAAGTTTCAAAAACGTAGGGATACTGTATGTATTTCCCGTTTTTGAAACTGCAGAAATGGTGCAAAAGATCCGCTGAGATTCGCTGACGCAATTGTGCGGTGTAGCCATAGTATCAGCGCATAACTTTCCTCTGGATTTTTTTGCCGGAATATGGTATGATTATGGTGCTTTTCCTCAAAAATTACACAAGGGAAGGATGAACCTTATGAAACTATCTATGACAAGTCTTTCTAACCCTGCCGGCTGGGAAGCCGCCGGGGTCAAGCTCCCCGGCTATGACATTGCCGCGGCCAGAGCGGAAGCCGAAAAAAATCCCACCTGGGTTCACTTTGGCGCGGGAAACCTGTTCCGGGCCTTTCCCGCCAACCTGCAGCAGGGTCTTCTGGAGCAAGGGGCGGTAAAGGGCGGCGTGTTTGTCGCCGAAACCTTTGACTACGAGATTGTAGACGTAGCCTATTCTCCCTTTGACAACCTGAGCCTGCTGGTGAACCTGATGCCTGACGGCCGCACGGAAAAGGCCCTTGTGGGCTCCGTGGCCGGCGCTTTCCGGGCGGACAACGCTTACCCGGAGGACTACGCCCGGCTGAAGGAGATTTTCCGCAGCCCCTCCCTGCAGATGATCAGCTTTACCATCACCGAAAAGGGCTACGCTCTGACGGATATGCGGGGCGAATTTACCAGGCTTGCCCTGTCCGACTTTGCCGCGGGCCCCGATGGCTGCGTATCCGCCATGGGTAAGGTGGCGGCTCTGCTGCTGGAGCGGTTCCATGCCGGCGCTGCCCCCCTGGCTGTGGTCAGCATGGACAACTGCTCTCACAACGGTGAAAAGCTCCGTGCCGGTGTGGTGACCATGGCGCGGCAGTGGTTTGACCGGGGCTTCGTTCCCCAGGGCTACATGGACTGGCTGACGGACGAGACAAAGGTCTCCTTCCCCTGGTCCATGATCGATAAGATTACCCCCCGGCCTGCCCCCTCCGTGGTGGAAGAGCTGGCCAAGGCCGGTATCGAGGGTATGGACGTCATCGTCACCGGAAAGAAGACCTATACCGCCGGTTTCGTCAACACGGAAAAGCCCCAGTATCTGGTCATTGAGGACCGGTTCCCCAACGGCCGTCCTCCCCTGGAAAAGGTGGGCGTATACATGACCGACCGGGACACGGTCAACAACACCGAGCGGATGAAGGTCACCACCTGCCTGAACCCCCTGCACACCGCCCTGGCGGTCTACGGCTGCCTGCTGGGCTATTCCTCCATCGCCGCGGAAATGCGGGATCCGGAGCTGAAAGCCCTGGTGGAAAAAATCGGCTATCAGGAGGGCATGCCCGTGGTGGTGGACCCCGGCATTCTGGACCCCAGCGACTTCATCCACGAGGTCATCGACTGCCGCTTCCCCAACCCCTTTATGCCCGACACCCCCCAGCGGATTGCCACCGACACCAGCCAGAAGATTCCGGTCCGGTTCGGCGAAACCATCAAATCCTATGTTCAGCGGGAAGATCTGGATGTGACGAAGCTGGTCTACATTCCTCTGGCCATCGCGGGCTGGCTGCGGTACCTGCTGGCCGTGGATGATACCGGTGCCCCCATGGCCTGCAGCCCTGATCCCATGCTGGAAACCCTTCAGGCCCAGCTTGCCGGTGTCCGGGTCGGCGTGCCTGAGAGTGCGGAGGGCAAGCTGGATGCCATTCTCCGGAACACCGTGATCTTCGGCTCCGATCTTGTGGCTCTGGGCCTTGGCGGGCGAATCCGGGAAATGTTCGGGCAGCTGATCGCCGGCCCCGGCGCGGTCCGGGCTACCCTGAAAAAGTACCTGAACTGAGGCGCGAACAATGAAAATCGTTGTTCTGGATGGGTATACGGAGAATCCCGGTGACTTAAGCTGGGACGGCCTCCGGGCCCTGGGGGAGCTGACCGTGTATGACCGGACCCGGCCGGAGGAAGCGGCTTCCCGGATTTCCGACGCCCAGATCGTGCTGACCAACAAGGTTCCCATCACCCGGGAGCTTCTGGAGCAGTGCCCCGGCATCCGCTATGTGTCGGTACTGGCTACGGGCTACAACGTGGTGGACCTTACCGCCGCGGCGGAGCGAGGCATCCCCGTTTCCAACGTCCCCGCCTACGGCACAGCCGCCGTGGCCCAGTTTGCCATCGGCATGCTGCTGGAAATCTGCTGCCGGATTGGGCTCCACGACCGGAGCGTCCACAGCGGCGACTGGGCCGCCTGCCCGGATTTCACCTATCATAAGGCACCGCTTATGGAGCTTGCGGGGAAAACCATGGGCATCATCGGCTTCGGCCGCATCGGCCGCCAGACCGGCGCCATCGCCAGGGCCATGGGCATGAAGGTTCTGGCCACCGGAAGCCGCGCCTGTGACGAGGGAAGGGCCATTGCCGAATATGTGGATATGGACACCCTCCTGGCCCGGTCCGATGTCATATCCCTGCACTGTCCCCTGTTCCCCGAAACCACCGGAATCATCAACGCAGACTCCATCCGCAGAATGAAGGACGGTGTCATCATCCTGAACACCGCCCGGGGTCCTCTGATCGTGGAGGAGGATCTTGCCCAGGCTCTGAACAGCGGCAAGGTCTACGCCGC
>CAMEIK010000066.1 GCA_945918315.1 uncultured Clostridia bacterium | reverse complement strand
ATGAGCGCCCCTACGAGGTAAGACGAAAAGCAGTCTGAAAGTCGATGGAGATTCCCACACCAGTTAAGCGGACTGGTTCGGAATGACAGTGTTGTTCGGGGTGCGCGCTCACCTCTGCAAATTCCAATTTCACGATCAGCTTATTAAAACCGATAACCACAATTGGTATTTAATTGACAATGGACAATGGACAATTAAGGAATCCCTTCGGGATGATTTTTAAAAGACAGAATATATCTGAAAACAATTGGAATCATTTCAAAATCGTCCCGCTACTGACACCCACAATTGTCAACTGTCAATTGTCAACTGTCAATTGTCAATTCGGTGAAGCCGCTAAATGGCGTGCAGGGGGCCGGTCTTTGGAAAGCCGGTATATTTCTGAGTGACCTCCAGAACCCGGTATACATCCAGAAAGGGCTGGAATTCCGGCTCCGCCCGGCAGATCAAGTCCCGGAACTCCCGGTAGCGGGCCTCACTCTCCTCCTCCTGCCCCAGGGCCAAAGCTTCCAGCGCCCGGGACAGCCTCAGAATGTATTCGTTGTGATACCGGAACACCCGCCACCAGAGACCGGACGCCGGGGTGTCCCCCCTTGCCAGCTGTTGCCGGCAGCTTTCGGCAATTTCCGCCATTCTCGCGGCAATGTCCGGATTTACCCTGGGGCCCTTTCCGTTGACATAATCACAGCTGCCAAGCTCCGACAGCCGCTCCATATGCGCAAGGACCCTCTGGGGCTCCTCAGGATAGGCTGCCTCGTAATACTCCCGAATCAGCGTCTCCACATCGGCGGTCTCGTCAAACAGGGTGTAGCCCATGACATAGTTGGGAAGCATATTCGGCATGCCCGCCCGAAGCTCCTGGCAGCTGATATAGCCGTCCAGTCCCATCCGGCGCAGTTTGCGGATATCCTGGCTGATGATCCGGGACAGCCCCACATAGCCGAAGTCTCCGTAATGCGCCCTGCCAAGGGGGTAGTCGTAAACAAAGCTCTCCCCCTGAAACCGGGCCTGCCAACCCCGGAGAAAAGCAAGATTCTGACCCAGGCTGGTGGGCAGGGTAATCCGGTTCCGGCTGTACGGCGGAATCTCCTCCTGTATTCCCGACAGATCATAGGACGCTTCAAAGGTCCGGCTGATGGGCGCGAACATCAGGACAAATCGGTCCGGATTGTGAAGCCTTTCCCTCTGGGGCGGCCACAGCAGTTCCTGATACAGCAGAAATACCAGCCGGGTGTTCAGATGTTTCTCCGTCAGCCGGCGGTCAATTTCGTTCAGAAGGGCAACATACTGGTCAGACACCGTAGTCTGCCGGCACTTTTCGCATTCGCACACATTGTTATAATCATCCGCAAGCCACACATGCAGATAGTCCGCCTCCGGATTGGCCGCGGCATACTCCGTAACCAGATCCGCGAATATCCGGAATGTTTCCGGATTCGACAGGCACAGGTTCGTATTGGCGGGGATTCCCATATAAAAATCCCGTTTTCCCCCAATTTCCGCCGCCAGAGGCCGCTTGTCTTCCGGCATGGGGGTTTCCGTCGGGTTCCAGGAGTCCACGGTTTCGCAGCCCAGCACCCGGCCGGTCCAGCCGTGGCCCACCTTGTGAAGAAGCAGGCTCCGCTTTTCCATGGCAGCGGCAAAGAGGGCGCAGCAGTCTTCCGCCTCCGCCATGGTGAAGGCTTCCGGCTGGGCGAAGGGATTTAAGTCATGGTGATACCACCGGGCCAGGAACGCGTAGGGCACCTGAAACTGGAGAAAAAAGCTATTGTAACCCACCTTGGGAAGCCAGTCAATAAAGTCCAGCACATTCCCGGCAGAGTCCGCGCCCTCGATGCACACGCCCCGGTGGAGGAAGGAGGCTTTTCGGGCATAATCGGCAGGAAGGTCCCCGGGCCGGATGTGGGGAACCACCTCCATAGCCTTTCCCGGTCCTAAGAAGCGGCAGCCCAGGCGCCGCAGATAATCATAGACACCCAGCAGCACACTGCGGGGATTGCTGCCCAGAATCCGGCCGCCGGCACTGTCCACGGACACGGTATAGCTGTCCATTTTATCTTCCGCCCCGTCCCGGATGCCAAGAAATACGGAAAACACACCTTCTTCCCCGTCAAGCATCCGGGCAAGATACCGGCGAAGCTCTTCACCGGCAAAAGAAACTGTCTTTTCCGCATTCCGCGGGTTGATGATGATTTCCATAATCGGTCTCCTCCCATGCTGCCCCGGGTTCCCCCGGCCAGGCTTGGATTTGGAACACACCTTTTTGTGGACAGACCCCATGGAACAGCCCTGTCGCCATTCCACGGGGTCTGTGCTCAGTTGTTTATGGACCCAAAGAGTCAAGTGCGGGGCAAATCAGCCCAGAGCTTCCTCCATGACATCCCACAGGATGTACTGGTCCAGCTCGACCTTCTCGGCAACGGCGCCGTTGTCGATGAACATCTGCTGCTGACGGGTATACAGATCGGCGAAGGTGCCGTCAGCCAGAGAGGCGCGGACATACTCAGCGGAGAACCAGGTGGCGTCGCCGGTCTCCACGTAGCAGGCTTCCACGTCCTTGGCGCACTGCTTGGCATACAGACCCACAGCGTACTCCCAGTTTTCTTCCTGAGAGGCATACTCCATGCCCTTCAGCAGAGCACGGGTGAAGCGAACCAGAACATCGTGGTGCTCCTCAGCATAGCTGGGCAGGCAGATCCAGCTGGACATATTCACGGAGTTGGTGGCAAACTCCAGCTCCAGAGCGCCCTGGCAGTTCTGCAGAATCTGAACGGAGTAGGGGTTCCAGGCGGTGCAGGCATCCACGTTGCCGGACATCATGGCGGCGACCATGTTGACGGCATCCATTTCGTAGGCCTCGATGTCGTCCATGGTCAGGCCGGCAGCGTTCAGAGCGCCGGTCAGAGCGGTCTCAGAGGAGGAACCGCCGTTGTAGGCAACCTTCTTGCCCTTCAGCTCGGAGATGTTGTCCACGGAGGTAACACCGGAGGAAGGCAGGACAATGATGCGGTCGGTGCTGTGAACGGAAGAGGGCATGAAGATGTTGGCCTGACCGTTGATGCACAGCTTGTGGGCGCCATGGCCGATGTAGGCCAGGTCAATGCTGCCGCCTTCCATAGCCGCGATCTCTTCGGGGCCGGACGCGAACTCCCACAGGGTGATCTCCAGGCCTTCCTCAGCGAAGAAGCCCTGATCCATGGCGGTGAGGACGGACCACAGGGAAGCGTAGTTGGGCATATAGGCGACGTTCAGCTTGACGGTCTCCACGGTGGCCTCGGTGGGGGCCTCGGTGGGAGCGTCCGTGGGAGCGGCAGCAGTGGTTGCGGGCGCGGTAGTGGTTTCAGGCGCGGAAGACGCGCAGGCAGCCAGACCGAAAACCATCACGGCAGCCAGCAGCAGGGAAAGCAGCTTTTTCATTTATTTTCCTCCTAAGTTGTATTTTTTAACTGCTGAGCAGTCAAAAACAAGGTTATTTTGTTCCCACGGGGCCGGATTACTTCCGGACCTCCAGGAATTCCTGATAGACCTGGTTCCAGATTTCGGACTTGAGCTCCAGGAATCTGGGGTCGGTCTTGGTGGCCTGGGTTCTGGGATAGGGAATATCGATGTCCACAATCTTCTTGATCCGGCCGGGACGGGCGCTCATAATGATGACCCGCTGGGCCAGAATGACCGCCTCATCCACGTCGTGGGTGATGAAGAAGCAGGTCTTCTTTTCCTTCTCCCAGGTTTCCAGCAGCTCCGACTGAAGCTGCACACGGGTCTGGGCATCCAGGGCGCCGAAGGGCTCGTCCAGCAGCAGAACCTCAGGGTCCGCCGCGTAGGCCCGGGCAATGGCCACACGCTGCTTCATGCCGCCGGACAGCTCCTTGGGATAGGACTTCTCAAAGCCCTCCAGTCCTACGGACTTGATGTACTTCCGGGCGATGGCCTCGGCCTCCGCCTTGGGAACCTTTTTCATTTCCAGGGGGAACATGACGTTCTTCAGAACCGTCCGCCAGGGGAACAGCGCGTACTGCTGGAACACAACGCCCCGCTCCACGCCGGTACCCTCGATGACCTTGCCGTCCAGGGTAACGGTGCCGCTGGTGGGCTCCAGCAGGCCCGCGATAATGTTCAGCAGTGTGGATTTTCCGCAGCCGGAGGGACCGACCACGCAGATAAACTCATTTTCCTTGATATCCAGACTGACACCGTTCAGGGCGATGGTCTTGCCGTTGCGGCCCTGATACTCTTTGTAGACGTTGTCAATCTTCAGCTTGGTCAAATTTTCTCCTGCCATGCCGTCAGCTTCCTTTCAATAATGTCCACGATTTTTACGAGAATCAGTCCGATGATTCCCAGCAGGATGATATACATCAGCATGGGAGGGGAGTCGAAGGAGTTGGCCAGGGAACGAATCCGCATGCCGATACCGGCCTGGGCGCCGGTGGATTCCGCAGCCAGCAGGGTGGTAAGACCCGCGCTGAGGCCCAGACGGACAGCGGTGATGATGTAGGGAACGGTGGCGGGGCAGATGACCTTGAAGAAGATCGCCAGGTCATTGGCGCCCAGCACCCGGGCCGCCTTAATCAGGGTGGCGTCGATGTTCACAATGCCCTGATAGATGGTGATGCTCATGGTCATAAAGGTGCAGATCCAGATCAGGATGATGGCAGGCTTCTGACCCACGCCGAAGATAATGACCATCAGCGGGGCGTAGCCCAGGGCGGGGATGTTGCGGATGAAGTTGATCCAGGGCATGATGATTTTCTGGATGGGGGTGTACCAGGCCATCAGGAAGGCTACGGGCAGGGACGTGATGAAGCCCAGACCAAAGCCGGCGGCAACGCACAGGAGGCTGCTCTTGATGTCCTTCCAGAAGGCCCCTCTGTCAATCATGGTTTGGATGGCGGGGATCACCTTGTCCAGGAAGGGGAAGCTTCGGCCGGTGGTCTTGCCCAGGGACAGGAAGTACCACAGCAGCAGGGCCGCGCAGAGGGAGATAAGCAGCCAGAGCTTATCACTGATCACGCGCTTCTTTTTTGTCGTCTTGTTCATTTGACACCTTTCTTTCCGATTTATTTCAGATCATCGGCTGCGCCGGATCCGGATTACACGTTGCTCAGATCGTCGTCCTTCATGCACAGGTGGACAGCGCCCACCTTGAAGGTCTGGGGCAGGGCCAGAATTCTGGGGTTGGGACCCACATACTTTTTCATGGCATCGGCGAGGGCTTCCTCGAAGGTGGCCCGGGTCTTCAGACCCATGCCTCTGGCGATGCCGGGCTCCTGGGCGCCCACGATGTAGATGGCGCTGGTGTTCATCTCCGCGATGTGGCCGCAGCTCATCATGGAGAAGCCATGGAAGGGATGGAAGGCGTTGGCGAAGCGGTACTTGCGGATGTACTCTTCATTGGTGGCAAAATACTCGCCGTAGCGGTCCATATCCGGCAGGATGTTCATGTGGTCGTGCTGGAACATTTCATACAGCTCCCGCAGGTAGGGCCACCGCTCGTCGTGGAAGTAGCCGTTGCAGATGGAGGAGCAGATAATCACGCAGTTGTCCTTCATGACCCGCTTGTGGCGGATGACCTGGGCGGAAAGGGCCTGCATCATCTGGATGGGGTTGGTGCCCATGCCGTCGCCGTAGTGGAAGTTCTGGGGCATGCCGAAGACCATGACGTCGTACTTCTCTTCCGCGAAGGGAACGTAGGTCCGCTTGTTGGCAACCTCCCAGGAAAGGGGCTGCATCACCTTGGCGTAGCCGGAGAAAATGGCAATCTGCCGGGAGTAGGTGTCCAGAACCGCGTCGCAGCAGAAGAAGGGGTGGCCCATCTTCTCCTCCATGTGCATGCCGATCTCGTCAAACTTGGTACGCATCAGGCTGTGGCCGGAAACCGGGGTGAAGTCGTCCCGGTGCATGACCTTGGGAACATGGTGGGAGGCGATGGAACGCCAGTGGGTGATGCCGGTGGCGCAGTGCTTGTAGCCGCCGGAGTAGCCGCCGTAGGGGTTGCCCTGGGTGTGGCCGATGAGGATGGGAATGTCGCAGTCGTAGACATACTTGTTCATGAGAACGGGGTCGCCCCGTTTCGTCAGGCCCAGGTCCACCATGTGCTCCGGGTCCTCGGAGTCGTGGGAGGTAATCTGGTTGGACCAGTAGAACTCGTTGAACAGCTCGTCGCCCAGAATCTGCTTCATTTCCGGCACGGTGGCCCGGGGGTGCAGGCCGTTAGAGAACATGAACAGGATGTCCTCTTTCCGGACGCCGCCGGCGTAGAGCTCATTAAGGCATGCCCGGATGGAGACCTTCCGGTGGGCGGTGGGCTGACAGCCGCCCTTGACAATATCGGGAATGACGAAGACAACGGTCTTCCCCGGCCCGGCCAGCTCCCGCAGAGGAGCCATGCCGTAGGGATTCCGGAGGGACTCCAGGGTGGCCGCGTACAGGCTGTCCC
>CAMEIK010000065.1 GCA_945918315.1 uncultured Clostridia bacterium | reverse complement strand
AACACCCCAGGAACGCTGCCGCCCCCAAAAATCCGGGCAATGGCATTGGGATGTGTGCCCTGCTTCATGATGATCACCCCATATCCAGCCTATGCGGCTACGGGCGGCAGGGAGACACCCCAGTTTTCCATGGGTCCGCGGCTATGGAAAGTAAATGGGATTGGATACCGCCAGGGGCCAGAGCTCCCCGCCCGGCAGGGGGATTCCCGCCAGCAGGTAGGCAAACTTGGTATCGGAAACCGTCACGGTTTCCCGAAGGCTTCCGTCCCCGGGTCGCAGCCTGCCCAGTTCTCCGGTACTTCCCACAATCTGAAGCACCGATCCCAACGGCATTCTGTCCGCGTGGACCGTCAGGATATGGTCTTTTTTTCCATCGGGCAGGACGCCGCCGAAGGTCTCCCCGCCGCAGGTCATCTCCAGCCGGACACCCCGGACACCGCTTGTGACATAGCACCGTCCCCGGGCCACGGCGGACAGAATATCCTCCGCTTTGGGCGAATCCGAGAACACCGCCGTCACCGGGTTTCCCAGGCGGACGGGGCCCCGGTCCCGGTGGAAGTCGCTGCCGCCCACGGCGGTGAGTCTGCGGCCCTGCCCCAGGAGCTCCGTCCACCAGGCAATTCCCCGGCGGTTTACCCCCCGCATGGGTCCGTTCCAGATTTCCACCAGCTGGAAGCTGTCTTCGTCCTCCCAAAGGTAGGGGCAAAGATTGCACTTCGGGTGGTTTGCGGACACCAGCGCCCCCCGCTGGCGTGCCTGGCGGGTAACGGTCCGCATTTCCTCCAGGGAGTTGGCCACAAAGGAACCGGAAAAGGGCCGGGCAACGCCCAGGAAATTCATATGGCCCCGGTAATGGGTCCACTCCGTTCCGGGAATCAGCGTCAGACCCGGGACTCTGGGCAGGCACAGGTTTTCCGAATAATTATTGTGATTGGTCACTGCCAGAAAATCCAGGCCCTGTTTCTTGGCCATCGCCGCCAGGGTAGGAATGTCGTGCTGTCCGTCGGAAGCGTCGGAGTGGACATGCAGATCTCCAAAGAGCCACCGGGGCCCGCCGGTATCAAAAGAGATTTCATAGCGGACCTTCACACCGCCGGCACGAACATGGTAGGCACCCACCAGAATATGCCAGGTGCCGGCCTTCACCGGCTCCATCAGATACCCGGGAGTAGCATCAAATTCTCCCACGGTGACGGATTTCCGGCTGCTTCCCGACCAGCCCAGAAATTGGCCCTGTCCATCCTCCAGTCCCAGGTCTATGATATTGCCCAGAGCGGGATAGCTGTACCGAACGGTGAGGGTCTGGATCCCCTCCGGCACGGAAAAAGGGACTCGGTAGTAGCTTCCCTCCCGGCTTTTCTCCACCAGGTGGTCAATTACCAGCTCTTCCATAGTCATTCCTCAAGGATGAAGTCGAAAAAAACGGGGATCTGCTCCTCCCAGAAGGTCCAGTTGTGGCCCCGGTCGGGTACATACACAAACCGGTTGGAAAGGCCCGCCCCCTCGGAAACCTGCTGGAACCGCCGGGTGCAAATGAGAAGATCATCCTGCAGACCGCAGCTCAGGTAGCCCCGCAGCCCCTTCTGCTTCTGCGCGTCAATGAGATTCACAGGATTCAGCGGGGAGGTGTCCAACCGGTCAGCCTCCGCCGCCAGGAACGGGAACTCCTCCCGGACGGAATCATCCAGCCGGAACAGCATGGGCATCAGGTCCACCAGTCCCGACAGGCTTCCCCAGGCAGCGTACTGCTCCGGGCAGGTCAGGGCCGCCCGGGCGGCGCCGAAGCCGCCCATGGAAAAGCCCATGATAAAGTTCTTCTCCCGCTTCCGGGAAAGTCCGAAGACTTTTTCCAGATACTCCGGAAGCTCCCGGGTCAGATAGGTGAAATAGTTCTGGCCCAGGACCCCGTCGCAGTACATGCTCCGGTCCACGGAAGGCATCACCAGCACCAGTCCCCGTTCCAGGCCGTAGCGCTCCGCGTTGGATTTGCGGATCCAGGAGCTGGCGTCCTCCGACAGTCCGTGCAGCAAATACACCACCGGGTACTCCGAAAGGGGCTTCCGGAATTCCCTGTTGCAGTCCGGCACCGCCAGCATAATCTCCACGGTTTTTTTCAGCTGGTCGGAGCGATAATGAACGGATACCAGCGCCATATCAGCCCTCCGTCTTCTTTTCGTCCTGCTCGAATTTCAGGAACCGGGATGCCACCACGCATACCGCGAAGACCACAATGGGGAACAGCACCGTAAGGAACCGGGCTGCGGCGTCCGGGGAAGCGCCGGGATTCTCGCCGCTTTCGAAGCCGTACACACGGTACACCAGCAAAAACGCCAGAGAGGTGACAAGGCCGCTGGCCTTGTTCAGAATGCCGATCAGGCTGGAGTAGCTGCCCTCCCGGGGAATGCCGGTCTTGATGCGGTCCTCGTCCAGAATCCGTGCGCTGACGATGTCCATCGTAGTGGCAACGCCGCCCATGGCAAAGCCAAAGAGAACAACACTGACGGCGGCAAGGGGCAAAGTTTTCACAAAGTACAGCGGCAGCACACCCAGTCCGCAGCAGATCAGCGACAGCCGCCAGGCCTTCATCAGCGTCAGCTTTTTGACAATCTGAACCCACACGGGAATAAAGAGGATGGCAGAGAGGATGACAACGCCCAGCATAATGGTGGAGCCCATACCGCCTACGCCCAGATGATACTTGGTATAGAAGGCAACGCCGGACTGGACCAGGGCAAGACCGCCGAAATAGGCGGCGTTGGTGATTCCGTAAATCCAGAACTTGGGGTTGGAGGCAATATCCAGAATCGTCCGGAAGAGCGGAGGCTTGGGCTGCTCCATGGCCTTGGGATTCTCGTGGCAGCCAAGGGTCATGAACCAGATCACAACAATGGCCAGCGCGCCGTAGACATAAGCCGTATTGGCAAAGCCGATGGCATCGGTCACCACCGGGGTCAGGGCAATGCTGATAATCATGGCAATCAGCTGGAACACCTGGCGCATGGCGTTGGTCTTTGCCCGGGATTCTTCCGTGGGGAACAGCTCCGGGAACAGAGCGCCGTAATTGACGTTAATCAGGGAGTCCAGAGTTCCCGTCAGCATGTACATGATGAGCACATAGGAGAAGGCGGAACCCGGCGCCAGGAAGGCAGGAGGATTGAAGAACAGGATGAAGCACAGCACCAGCAGCGGCGCGCCGATCAGCAGCCAGGGACGGCGGCGGCCCCATTTGGTACGGGTCCGGTCGGACAGGAAGCCATAGACCGGATTGTCAATGGCGTCCAGGAAGGTATACAGGGCCAGAATCAGAGCGAATTGGGGCGTGGTGATGAAACCAAGCTTGTCCACATAGAAAAAGGCGGCATAGGTCTTGAACATGTTCACCGGGATGGAGGTTCCGAACATGCCCACCGCGTAGCGCAGAGGGCGGGTCCGTTTCATGGAACCGGTCTGAAGGTCTTCCATTGGAATGCTCCTTTCTTTTTTGCCCAGGAGGGCGTTTTGCTTACAGGGACAGTATAGCATTGCTCCGGGGGTTCTGTCTGCGGATTTTATTAAAGGAACATGTGATTTTTTTAACTTTCTTGTATCTCAGAGCCTTTTCCATCCTTGCTTTCCCGCTTGGAATATGGTAGAATTGCTTTTGCCCAGGCAGGAAGGAGGAACGGGTCATGGACAAAACGAATACAATGGTCCCATTTCAGGAGAACATAACTGTATACTATCACAACTATCCGGAGCTTCTTGCCCGGGGCACGGCCTTTCACTGGTGGGACGCGGCCTACACCTCCCTCCACGATCATGACTACTATGAATTTTTTATCATAACCTCCGGAAGGACCAAGCATTTCCTCAACGGGGAATCGCAGGAGCTTGGAGAGAAAACCCTTTGCCTCATCCGGCCCCAGGACCGGCACCAGTTTACGCCCATGCCGGACAGCCGGTGCATCCATATCAACCTGCCGGTGACCCGGGAAAAGCTGGAACAGCTTTGCGCCGCCGTGGGCACCAGCCTGCGGGATTTGCTGCTGGTCCCCCAGCGGCAGCTTTTCCTGTCGGACACGGACTTTGCCCAGTTCAAGCAAAGCGCCCGGGAGATCAATCTCCTTCGGGAAAACGGCACTCCGGAATCCAGTATCTGCCTGCTGATCTGCCAGATGGTGGTAAATGCCATTGTGATTCTGAAAAAACAGGACATGGTCATCGCCGATGGCGCCCCGGAATGGCTGCATCAGGTCATCCGCAGAATCCACTCCCCGGAGTACATCGCCTGTCAGGCCTCGGATATTTACCGTCTGGCCGGCTACTCTCCGCCGGTGGTCATCCGCAGCTTCCGAAAATACACCGGAGAAACGGTTGTGTCCTACCTCACCCGGGCAAAAATGGACTCTGCCAAACGACTGCTCTCCACCACGGACCTGACGGTGCTGGACATTGCCGGCCGCCTGGGTTACAGCAGCGTAAGCCACTTCAACCGGCTCTTCCACGAAGCCGCAGGAACCTCTCCCCAGCAATACCGCCGGAACCAGCGTGCCGGCGGCCCCAAATAATCGCGCTCAGGCCGCCGGAACCGGCGGTATCATCAAAATTCTTCTTGCGTTCACAGAGGATTCATGATAGACTGTGGACAGATTCATACACCTTGCGTGGGGGAGTAGTTCCGTATCATTTGATATGCGCTAAGTCAACATCACTGTCGGCTCTGCCGTCTGGCTTATCGGTTCGCAACGAGACTCATGCACAGTTTTCTGTGCATTGGTCTCGTTTTTTGTACCCTCACCACCTCATCCACCTTCCACATAACAAAGAAAGGGCCGTGCGTATATGAACCTCCAGGACATTCTCTTTTTTATCGTGAAACTCATTGCCGGAACCGGTGTGTTCCTGGTCGGTGTGCATCTGCTGACGGAAAATATAGAACAGCTTGCCACCAACAAGATAAAAGAACTGTTCGGCAAAACCGCCGGAAAGAAGCTGGTGAACGTTGGCATCGGCGCGCTGACTACGGCGCTGATTCAAAGCTCCGGCGTCACCACCGTGCTGATTGTGGGCTTTGTCAACATCGGCATCATCACCCTGTCGCAGGCAACCGCCATGATTATGGGTGCCAACATCGGCACCACCATCACAGCTCAGATTGCCGCCCTCAGCGCGTTCCCCATAACCACCTATATTCAGGTGCTTGCGGGACTGGGCATCCTCACCACCATGATGTGTCGGAAGGAGAAGACCCGCCAGGTCGGTTTTATACTTGCCGGTCTGGGCCTGATTTTTGTGGGTCTTTCCATCATGTCCGACTCCATGAAGGCAAACAGGGATACTATCCAGCTGATTTTCGAGAATGTCACCAATCCCTTCCTGCTGTTCTTCCTGGGCATTGCTTTGACGGCGCTGGTCCAGTCCAGCTCCGCTATCACCTCGGTCATCATCGCCATGAGTGTTGCCGGTCTGCGCATCGGCACCGGTGGAAATGAAATGCTGTTCATTATTCTTGGCACCAACATCGGCTCCTGCGTCACAGCCCTCATGTCCTCCTTCGGCGCCGCCACCAATGCCCGCCGCGCCAGCATGATTCACCTGATGTTCAATACCTTCGGCTCAGCGATATTCATGGTGATCCTGTTGGCATTCCCCGGCTTTATGCGCGCGACCTTTGGCCGCTGGTTTGCCTCTCCGGCAACCCAGATTGCCATGTTCCACACCTTCTTCAACCTGATCTGCACGGTGATTTTCCTGCCCCTTTCCGAGGGCTTTGTGATGATCTCTCAGAAAATCATTCCCGAGGCAAAAACAGAAGAAGCCTTTACCTATCTGGATGAGAGAATGCTGCTCACCCCGGCGCTGGCCATTGAACAGCTGAAGAAGGAAACCGTGGTACTGGGTGACTGCGCCATGGATGCCTTCGATACCGCCTACCGGGCCTTCTGCCGGAAGGACAAGAGCGCGGCGGCGCAGGTTCGGGAGAAAATCGATAAGGCACAGGAAAAGAGCAATCAGATCATGGCCTATGTCATCAAGACCTCTGCCGTTGCCGGTGAGAGTGCCGAAAAGGAAGTCAGCATTGTCCATAACAACGTTGCTGATATTATGAGAATCGCGGAAATCGCGGATAACTTCGTGAAATACACCGAAAGACTCTGCGACAATCAGCTGTCTCTTTCGGAAACGGCCGCTACCGGCACCAACGAGATGGTGGATACCATCCACAAGCTCTTCCAGTTTACCAAAGAGCTGATTCTCACCGGCGATCTGTCACTGCTGCCCCACATCGATTCCATCGAGGATAAGATTGACAATTACCGCAAAAATCTGATCGACGGTCACATCGAGCGTGTGAACACCGGTGTATGTACCCCCGCGATCAGCAGTGTATATATCAATATGGTGTCCAATCTGGAACGTCTTGGCGACCATATCACCTATGTAGCCCATTCCTTTGAATGAT
>CAMEIK010000064.1 GCA_945918315.1 uncultured Clostridia bacterium | reverse complement strand
TGTTTTGCCGCGTTATGCCGTTAAGCCTACCTCATTATAGTAAATTATCCGCAAACCAGACAGGGACAAGCTTGACTGGTTTGCGGACAAATTTGATTTTCCTTTACCCGGACCATACCCGTATGGGAAAATTTTGATTTTTTATGTCACTTTTTTGACATTCTGGCCTGTTCCGGCGTGATGCCCCTGTACTTCTTATAGATCTTCGAAAAATACCCGGGGGTGGAGTACCCCACCCGTTCTCCGATTTCCGTAATAAGCAAATCCGTCCCATCCAGCAATTCCTGGGCCCGGTCCAGGCGATAGAGGGTCAGATAGGCGTTGAAGTTTTCTCCGACCTCCTCCTTAAATTGTCTGGAAAAGTATTCCGGAGAACGGTATATCTGCCGGGCAACCTCGGCCATGGAGATGTCCTCCCCATAGTGGTTATGAATATAGTCCAGGGCCGCCGTAATGGACGGGGAGCACCGCCTGCTGTAATTCAGGCTGATTCCCTTCAGCAGCCTGGCGCACCTTTCCCGGCATTCATACACGGAAGTCGGCACGGAAAGGTCCTGGGACTGCTTGGCAATCTCATGATAATAGGCTTCTTCAATGGCCAGTACCATCCGCTGACAGCTCTCCACAGCCCACTTCACATCCGCCGCCTGGGGAATGCGGATATCCCCGAACCATTGGTCCGTCAAGGCCGCGGCTTCCGAATACCGGCGCTGGTTAATGAATGCCAGAATCTCCTGCTTCCGGTTCTGAAAGGCTTGCCGATCCAGGGGAGGCCTCCTGCAAAGGGTCTCATACCGGATGGCCTCCGTCTGCCGGTCAAAGAAACCGGCCATCTGGGCGCAGGCGGCTTCCTTAATCGCCGCCGCGAAATTTCCACGGTCTGTCTGCAGGGTACTGATTCCCACGGTCCCCCGTTCCTTCAGCCGGGCCACCAGGGTGCTCACATAGCTTTCCATGTTCTGTCCGGTCTGTACGATCACATAGTCGCTGCTCTTTTCACTGGCCGCCGCTATGTAGGCAGTGCCGCCGCTGGCCCTCCGCAATTCCTCCGCCATATCCGCGATTTTGCGCCATTCCTCCATCCAGCCGCCGGCGGCGACACGCAGAAGCGCATAGGGGACCTCCTTCCACATACCGTGCCGTTCCCAGAACCGGTCCGCGAAGCCCGGCTCCTCCTGGGTGTGGTAGAATTCGTATAGATCGATACATCCGCTGGGGAATACATCGTTGACCTTGTCCTGGATTTTCGCGGTTTTGGAGGCCATCACACGGGCCAGCAGGGCTTCGATATCCGATGCCCGAAGCTCGGACTTCAGGAAGTATTCCCTGGCTCCCAGGGACACCGCCTGCTTCGCGTAGGAGAATTCCGCGTAGTTGGTGAGGATCGCGAAGACGGTATAGGGAAGGACCTCCAGGGTCCGGCGCATAAGCTCCAGGCCGTCCATTCCCGGCATGCGAATATCTGTAAACACCATGTCCGGCTTCCGCTCCAGAATCCGCTCATAGGCCTCCTCCCCGTTGGAAGCCGCCGATACCACATAATCCTCCGAGGCCCGGCGGATGCAATAAACCAGCCAGTCGCAGATCGGCGTTTCATCGTCCACGACCAAGATATTCAGCTTCAAGCTTCACTCTCTCCTTCCCTGTGCAGGGGCAGCAGGAACGTGATCTTACTGCCCCTTCCCTCCTGGCTTTCTATCCGCAAGCCATACTCCTGACCGTAGTTCAGCTGGATGCGCTCATGGACATTGCGCAGGCCCACGTGGTTGAGGGCCACATCCTTATGTAAAACAGACTGCTGGACCGCCTCGGACATGCCCACGCCATCGTCTTCCACCACCAGCACCAACGCCCGGCCTTCCTTTCGGCCGGAGATACGGATGTGGGTAAAGGAATGCCCCACCCCATGAAAAATCGCGTTCTCCACCACAGGCTGCAGGATGAGCGCCGGTACATTCACATCCAGTATCTCCTCCGGGAACTCGTAAGCCGCTTCAAAAACCTCCTGATACCGGTAATGCTGGAGCATCACATAGCTTTTCAGGGTGTCCACCTCATCCCGCAGCGGGATAAACTCACTGGAGCGGGAAAGGGTCTGCCGCAGCAGCTTGGAGAAATAGAAAATCATTTCCCCGGCATCGTGGACTCTGTCCATCTCCAGCATAAAGCGTATGGAGGTCAGGGTGTTGTGAATAAAATGGGAGTTGATCTGGGCGTGGAGGAAATCCATCTCCGCCGCTCTTTTCTGCTGTTCGCTCTGGCGCACCGCCTCGATCAGATGCCCAATCTGCTCCACCATGGCGTTGAAGGACGCTTCCATGCGGCCGAACTCATCCTCCCGCTCCACCGGGGTCCGCACCGTGAGAACTCCCTTGACGACCTCCCCCATTTTATCGCTGATGCGCATAACCCGCTTGAATATCCGTCTGGCCGCGATCACCAGAGCGGCAGCGGCCAGCACCGCGCACAGCAGAATAATGGACAGCGTCTCATTGCGCACCTGATTCAGGGAGGCGAAAACATTTTTCGTGGGCATCTGCTCCACAATATACCATCCGCTGCCGGGAATGCTCTGGCAAAGCAAAAACCGGTTATCCCGGATTCGATGGCGCAGGCCCGGACTGCCGGACATTTCCAGAAGCTGTTCGCTGGTATATCCGTAGAATTCCCCGATCCGCTTCTTGTTTTTATCCGAGAGAATCCGTCCATCGGAATCGATTAAGGTGAGACGGATATCCTCCGTGGCAAAGCCCCGGTACTGATTATACAGCAGCAGCTCGGACAGGCTCAGCACAACCACACCCCGGGATTCCCGGCTGAACAGATCCCGCATGGCAAACACCATCTGAAAGGAATGGCCCAGAACGCCCCGCTCCCCCGGGTTTAAGGAGGTTGGCAGCAGCAGCATATCCACCTCGCCCTCCAGCAGCGGTTCGCACCGGGGGTCGGCCTGGATGCTCTCCCAGGTGAAGGAATCCGAATTATAGGCCGAAACATTCAGGCCGGTGCTGCTGATGACATAGACCTCCATCAGGATATTATTGTTGGGGTGCATGGTTTTAAACTCCGACAGCTGATCCACCAGAATCCCCCGGGCCTGCTTTCTGCCGCTGTCATCCGGGGCGGCAGCGATGTCCTGGAGCTTGCTGCTGACGGACAGCGTTTCTCCAAAGTTGCGGACATCTGCCAGAAGCTGCCCGGCAGAGGCCGCCAGCTGCCCCAGACTGGCCTGATTCAGACGAATATATTCCCTTCCCACAGATTGCCGGGCGAAGGCGTACACGCTGAGGGAGCCCCCGGTCAGCAGAATCAGAAAAACCACCAGCAACAGGGAAAACAGCCGGACAACTAAGGATTTTCGCAGCGGCAAGATAAGCCCCCCCTCTGTATATACGCAAAAACAACACGGCCCCAGCCATATCCCCACCCGCAGGCACAGGCAAGTCGTGCGCAAGATATGTGTAATCGTTTCTTCCCTCTTAATTTAGGGCAACACCGCCCGCTCGATATCGGCGGGTGCCCCGCAGGCAAGCCGTGACGGACTTGGTCTGAGGTCGTTCCTGCCCTGACCCGCCCGGTATCGCTGCGTGGTGCGATAAATTGGAATTTGCCCGCAGGGCGGGCGGCCAAGTCGTGCGCAAGATATGTGAAGTCGTTTCTGCCCTGCGCCGCTCGGTATCGTTCTTCAGTGCACCAAATTGGAATTTGGCGGCGAGTCGCCGCTGACAAGTCGTGACGTACCTGGTCTGTGATCGTTCTTTCCCTGACCCGCTCGGTATCGTTCTATGGTTCGATAAATTGGAATTTGTAGGGCTGGCGGCGCAGCCGCCCTTGCCTCTCCCTTTGGGAGAGGTGCCCCCGTAGGGGGCGGAGAGGGCCCTCTCAGTCACGGCTTAAGCCGTGACAGCTCCCCCATAGGGGGAGCCAAGGCATTTCCGGGAATTCGCCAAATTCCAATTTATCGGTCAGCCGGGGCAGCACAAAAACGCGGGCTTCCGGCCGGGGAGAGGATTCTATGCTGCTATTTTACATCATCGGCAGCCTTTCGTCAACCGCCGGAGGCAAGGCGTCCATCCTCCGCCACTATCCCGCCTACAAGAGCAAGCAGTTGAATGTGTCGGAACTGGCAAGGGTCTGCGATATCAGCAGAACCACAGTTTATAAATACATTGGCTTTTGGAAGCATAAAAAACGACAGGGAGCATAAGCTCCCTGATTTTATATTTTAGGCTTCCATAACCCATAGATTTTGATTATCTGCTAATTTGATTGAATAATCGCCATTTAACTCAACAGAACGACCACACATACCATCCAGAGTAATTTCTACTGTTGAATTGTTCATAATGCCAAATATAGGAAGAGGGAAAAACACATTTCCCACATAGTTATCCTCAAACCAAACTTCGCCTTTTATTGTTCCATCAATTACCATATTGATGCCTTCAGGGACATCCAAATCAAACGGCTTTTTAAGCGACACGGGCAGAGAAATTATCAGAACACCAGAGTTGGTTTTATTTACAATGCAAGTACCAACGCTCATGTTATTCCAAATATCACTAGCGTTAGGTTTGGAGAGTGTCACTTTACTTAACGCAGGAGTCAGTTTTTGATGAATATCTTTAACTTCCTCTTCGAGCTGATACCTGTCACCCGCAAGTTTAGGGGCACCGCTCAGAATATCCATGGATGCCCTGCGTATTGCAGCATTGTACTCCCGTGTTCTTGCATTATTAGCCATCGCATTGACAGCAACAGCAATACCTGCCGCAGGACCAGCGACACCCTCTGCGATACCACCCATAATAGACCAGCTTGTTTCTTTTCGTTGCTGTTCCACATAGAGCATGCCCAATTGCTTAAGGGCTTGTTCGCCCTCCCTCATTGCTTGAATCTTTGCACCGTATTTATGTACTAAGTCTGTCAGCATTGCAACACGCTTATCCCGACCAAAAAGCATAGAGAGTTCTTCTGCTTTTTTCAGAAATGTCTTTTCTGCATCAGTGGGTTGTGCATTTCTAGGTTGCTTTTGCTGTTCGTATTTTACGAAATCAGCACGATCCGCCAGCTTTTTACCATCTGCAAGAAACTGTGTAAGCGCTTCAATGCTCAAATATTTATCACAGTTAGATATTTCAATATCTGCGTTTGCCTTTTGGATTATCTTTGTTGCAATCTGCTTTGCCTTGATAATGCTATATTCATTGTTCAGTTGCAGAACTTTTTCTTCAGAACACTGACGATAAAATGCTTCACAAGGGAACTGCCATTTTCCTTCTCTGACTTGATGGTTCAGGTCTTCAACAGCCTTCAAACGCAGCAATTCCTTCTCATATAATTCACCGTAATGATTACAGATGTAAGGAATCGCAACACGCTTCTGTTCGTCAGTATGACAGAAGATATCATACCCCGTATGAATGCGGCCAGAAATTGTCTGGATATATACAGAAACGATATGGTTTTCCACAGATACAATATCTTTGAGAAAGATCTCTGTTTCCTTTATTTTGCCAAACACTCCCCGAGTTCGAAGAATAATACGGTCATCAAGAAGCTGCCATGTATTCTTGTCTGTTGCACCACTAATGGTGGGATTATAACCAGATATGTTAATCTTGGATTTTTCAGGACTAACCTTCTGCATTTGTGGTTCCCCCTCTAAGAAAGTGATAATATAATTATACATGATAAATATATGTTGTCAATTTTGAAGACTTAGATATTGTTTCTTTAGTTAGCAGTGTGATACAATTTACTAAAATCTATGGTGGGAGTGAAGCGGATGGCGCAAAAGCCAGAGAAATGGATCATCAAGGATGAACGAGGCAGAAGACCGGGACAGAAATACAAATCCTTGCTTGTGATGCAGTACATCTTGAAGAATGCAGACGATGAAAACGCTGTCACCATGGATGAAATACGGAACCATTTGTCGAAGTGCGGCATCGAAGCAGAGCGGAGGTCTGTGTATCCACGCTATAGATTTTATGTTCGTCGCTACACCACCGCTCAAATAATCGCAGTGTTTGCTCGTAAGAATACATGGTTCGATCTCGTAATTGGGTGCTGCGGCAATAAATCATAAATTCGTTGATCTGCCAGTCAAAATCATAACATTTCACAGAAAAACACTCCTGATTTGTTGGGGTAAAATTGACCCAATCAATCAAGAGTGTTTGTTGCTACAACTGAAAAAGTTTATTGCATTGATTTCTCCAAATCGTCCCTACCAACAGAAATTCGTTGCACAGACCATCCAAAAAGAAAAACCCGAAAACCCCTTGCGCCACAATCAGAACTGGGCCGCCTCGGCACTCTTGAGCTGGAGCTGGAGCTTGTCCGCAATCAGGGCGATGAACTCAGAGTTCGTGGGCTTACCCTTGGTGTTACTCACCGTATAGCCGAAGAATCTTTGCAGGGTGTCCAAATCCCCTCTGTCCCAGGCCACTTCGATGGCGTGCCGGATTGCCCGCTCCACCCGGGATGGGGTGGTCTGGAAGGTTTTGGCCACCTGGGGGTAGAGGACCTTCGTAATGGCGT
>CAMEIK010000063.1 GCA_945918315.1 uncultured Clostridia bacterium | reverse complement strand
GAAGCTCTCCGTCTTCCTATACCACATGGCGCAAAAGCTGTATAAGTTCAATTAAAAGATTACATACAGGAGGAATTACAATGGATATCAAGGCAAAAGTGGAACAGATCGTAAAGAAGCTCCAGTCCGACCCCAAGGTGATGGAGAAATTCACCAAGGACCCCGTCTCCGCGGTGGAGGAGCTGCTGGGCATCGACCTGCCCAACGACCAGATTGATAAGGTCGTGGACCTGGTCAAAGCCAAGCTGGACCTGGACAAGGCCTCCAATCTGCTTGGCGGCCTGGGCAAAATGTTCGGAAAATAATAAGTTGAAGCTGCCAAGCAATCAAAAAAGCTGTCATTCCGAGAAGTAGCGCACTACTTCGTGGGAATCTCCCTCGAATTTGCGGCTGTGTGCCTCAAACCGGGAGATTGCCACACCAGTGACATCGGTCACTGGTTCGCAATGACAGCATTTTTTAACCTGTCAGGTCTTCTTAATAAAGCGTTCCTTGCACCTGGGGCAGGTAATGGCAATTTTGCCCTTGCCCCGGGGCACCCGCACGGTCTGGCGGCACCGGGGGCAGGTGTAGTACCGGTTCTGCCGGTCCTTCAGCCGGTCGAAGATCATCAGAAACCGGCGGTTTTCCTGGTAACGCTTATAGGTATTTCTGGACATGCACCGAAAAATCGCCCAGAACATCAGACCGTAGCTGAGCAGCCACAGCACCACGGTCACAAGGCCTCCGCCGGACATGGCAGACAGCAGACTTGCCACCAGAGCCACGCACAGAATCACCATATTCAGCCGGTCCGTACCATACCGCCCGGCCATAAAGCTCCGGAAAGCCATTCCCAGCTTCGCGGAAAACCGCTGAAGCCAACCGCCAAATCCGTTCATCGAATCACCCTGCTTCCAATTTCTCCGCCGGAGGCACTGCCCCCACCGGATTGCTACTCTATTATATTGCATTATTCGGGGATTTCAACCAATCCGGCGGATAATTTACGGATTGTTTAAGATTTTCCAAAGGAAAAGAATCCAGCGAATACCTCTTGGCGAAATTGGGATAATATGATATAATATGGCATACTCTGTCGAACGCACCAAGGAGATGAGCCCATGAAGATCCAGAATACGCCCATCCGGCAGGATGAGGATCCGGAACAGATCCCCTTTGACGAGGAACCGGAAGACGAATATGACGTTCCGGCATTCCGGAAGCCCCGGGCGGAGGCAATCATGGGTGTGATTGCCCTGTTGGCAGCGGCGGTGCTTCTGGTGCTGGTGATTCTCTGCATTCCCCAGTTTCGTGCCCAGGCGGAGGAGGAAGACCCGGAAGCATTGCTTCGTCCCCAGCGCCAGGAGGAGGAGATCATCCTGAAGGACAGTCCCATGGAATCGGAGCCCACCGAGGAGACCATGGAGCCCACGATTCCTCCCGAGCGGAACCCCTATAACCAGCGGGATTTCCAGTATAACCGGAATAATTACCTGCTGTGCACCCAGCAGGGCAGCTACCCCGGCGTTGATGTATCCCAGCATCAGGGGCAAATTGATTGGCAGAAGGTCGCTTCCTCCGGTATCCGCTTTGCCATTGTCCGCCTGGGCTACCGGGGCTGGGGCAAGGCGGGAAAGATGGTGGAGGACCCCTTCGCCAAGCAGAACCTTGCCGGCGCTTCCGACGCGGGCATTGAAGTGGGCGCCTACTTCTTCTCCCAGGCTCTGAACATCCAGGAGGTGGACGAGGAAATCGAATTCCTGCTGAACATACTGGGAGACACCTATCTGGATATGCCCATTATTCTGGACTGGGAAATACCCGCCACCGGCAGCGACGCCAAGCCCCGCACCGCGGGTATGGACGCCAGGACCCTGACCGACTGCCTGCTCCACTTCTGTCAGGTGATGGAGGGGAAGGGCTATCAGCCCATGGTGTATTTCAACTGGTCCCAGTCCCGGAATCTTCTCTTCCTGCATGAACTGGAGGACTATCCCTTCTGGCTGGCCCTGTATCAGGACCGGATGACCTACCCTTACCGGGTGGAAATGTGGCAGTACACCTGCACCGGCCGGGTCCCCGGCATCCAGGGGGACGTGGATATCAACGTATTCATGCCCGACAGCCGAAGGCAGTAACCGCCGATACACGAACCCCCGCGCCGGTGACGGCGCGGGGGAAATTTTTATACCTTCGCTGTTTGTTTGGCTGCCCAGGTCAGGCCCCTGGGGTAGAAGAATCGAAGCTTCTCCTCCGCCACGGACATATGGATCTGCTGTGCCCGGCGAAGCTCTCCGTCCAGATTTATGGGAACGGGCCCGTCGCAGAGAATGTCAATCTCCTTTGCCCGGAGGTAGCGGATCAGTTCCGGAAGCTCCCGGTGTTTTCCGTTCTTATACGTTCCGATGACCCCCGGCACCTGCAGCCGGGTGACCTTTTCCACCAGCAGAACATCCAGCCATCCGTCCTCGGGGTCCGCCTCCGGCACCGGATTAAAGCCGCCGCCGTAAAACCGACCGTTGCACACGCAGATCAAGGTCTTGCTGCCGTCGATAGTCTCCCCGTTCACCCGGACAACATAGTGCTCTCCGATGCCCCGGATCACATTCACCAGGGTGGATACCGCGTAAGCCCGAAATCCCTGGAGAAAGGGCAGGCGCTTGTAGCTTGCCACATCCGTTCCGATCCGGGCGTCCAGTCCCACGGAGCAGATATTGAGGGCCAGATCCTCGTTGCAGCGGATCATGTCAAATACCGTTTCCTCCGCGTCCAGCAGCCGATCCAGACTGAAAAACGCCCCGGGCTCACTGAAAATCTTGACGAAGTCATTGCCGCTGCCTCCGGCGTAGTGGGTCACGGCGGCGTTGGGAAAGCCCGCCGCCCCCGCCGCCACCTCGTTGAGGGTCCCGTCGCCGCCGCAGGCATAGATCCGCAGTTCCTCCCCGGTCTCGGCCGCCTGCCGGGCAAAGCCCATGCAGTCCCCGGGGCCTTCGGACACCCGGATCTCGTAGGTCAGTCCCGCCGCTTCACAGGCAGTCTGAATGCTGCGGGTATACTCCCCGGTCCGGTCCCGGCTCCCCGCCGCCGGATTGATGATGAACAGGTGTTTCATAGCCTCTCTTCTTTCTATGCAGCAGAATTTCCCCGTACCGGGCTTTCGGAAACCTCACTTGCTTCCCCGGCGCTGAGGGTTGGTATACATATAGTAGTCACACTTGATCATGCCATTGTAGAGCTTCCGCTTCTTGTCCGCCCGGGCGCCGAAATAGTGCTCAAATTCCGGTTCAGAGGTGATGATATACTTTTTCCACCCATCGGCGAATTTCAGGTGCCGTCCCAGAGCTCCGTAGAGCCGCTGGGCGCTTTGCTGCTCCATCATCCGCTCACCGTAGGGCGGGTTGCAGATCAGAATCCCCTCCTGGGCGGGCAGCGACAGCTTGGTGGCGTCCCCATCCTGGAAGCGGATCACCTCTCCCACTCCCGCTTTCCGGGCGTTTGCCATGGCAAGGGACACGCATTTGGGATCGTTGTCCGACCCCAGAATCCGGTACTCCCCCCGGAATTCCTTGTCCCTGGCTTCCTCCCGGGCCTGTGCCCAGACCTGAGGCTCCGACCAGGCAAAGGTCTCCGCGGCAAACCGCCGGCGCAAGCCCGGCGCCTGATTCCGGGCAATGAGGGCAGCCTCGATGACAATGGTGCCGCTGCCGCAGAAGGGGTCCCACAGAAATTCCCTGCCCCGGTACCGGGTCAGCTGCACCATGGCCGCGGCCAATGTCTCCCGCAGGGGCGCGTCGTTGCCCACAGCCCGGTAGCCCCGCTTATGAAGCCCCGGGCCGCTGGTGTCCAGATAGAGCTGGGCCCTGTCCTGCATCAGGGAAAACTGGAGCTGGTATTTCCCGCCGGTCTCCGGGAGCCAGCTCACGCCGTACTTCTCCCCCAGCCGTTTGGAGGCCGCCTTCTTGATGATGGCCTGGCAGTCCGGCACGGACATCAGCTGACTGCTCAGGCAGTGGCCCTTCACGGGGAAGGCTCCGTCCTTTGGAATATAGTCCTCCAGAGGGGTTTTGTACACCCCCTGGAACAGCTCTTCAAAGGTCTTTGCCGGAAAATCCGCCAGCCGGATCAGGATCCGCTCCCCGGTGCGCAGACCGATGCTGGCCCTTGCCAGGGCGCTTTCGTCCCCGGAAAACAGCACCCTGCCGTTTTCCACCCGGACATCCTCCAGGTTCATCCGCCGCAGCTCGTCCCCGGCAATCCCCTCCAGGCCAAACAGGCAGGGGACACAGTATTGGATTTTGTTCATAATTCCTCCCGCATTCCGCTTACGGAATAATCTTGCTTTTTTTCAGATACCGCTCTTCTTCCGAAAAGACGCAGCCGCAGTACTTCTGCATGTAGAAGCCCAGCTCCCTTGCCCGCTCCTGACCGGCCCGGAACCAGGGGCGGAAGTCCCGGTAGAGGAATTCCACACCATATTCCGCCGCCGCCCGCTCCGCCACCTCCCGCATCAGCTCGTGCTGCTGGTAGGGACTGATAAAGAGCGACGAAGTGAAGCTGTCAAAGCCTCCCTCCTTTGCCTGGCGGGCAGCCTCAAAAAGCCGCATTTCATAGCACTTGACGCACCGGTGTTCTATGTCCTCCGCCACGGCCCGGACAAAGGGCCGCAGGCCGTAGTCATTGCGCTCGATGACCGGCAGGTCAATGGACGCGGCGTACTCCCGCAGGCAGTTCCGCCTTGCCCGGTACTCGGTAAAGGGATGGATATTGGGGTTATACCACAGCCCCGTGACCTCAAAGCCGTCCCCCCGCAGCACATCGATGCACTGATTGGCGCAGGGCGCGCAGCAAATATGCAGTAAGGTTTTCATATGGATTCCTCTTTTTCCTGGATTTGCCCCGTCACTCCGTCAGCGTACAGGCCGGTGACAAGCACAGGGCGGATGGTATTGTGCAGATTCTCTCCACGGGCATACACCCTTATATAGTTGGGAGCGTGGCCGGACCAAAGGCCATCTTCTTCCGTTTCAAACAGCACCTGCTGTACGGTTCCCACCAGGCTTTCCCGGTAGGCCCTGTTCATTTCCTCCGCCACGGCGATGGCCCGGCGGCTTCGCTCCTCCTTGACCGCGTTTCCGTGCTGGCCGGGGAGCTTCTCCGCCACGGTACCCGGGCGGCGGGAATAGGGGAAAATATGCATGTCCGCAAAATCGCAGCGGCGGATAAAGCCCAGGCTTTCGGCAAACTCCTCCTCCGTCTCCCCGGGAAACGCAACGATCATGTCCGTAGTCAGGGCGCAGCCGGGAAAGGCCCGCCGGAGCGCCTGAACACTTTCATAGAACCGGGCGGTATCGTACTTCCGGTTCATCCGGCGCAGAACGCTGTCGCAGCCGGACTGCATACTCAGGTGAAACTGGGGACACAGATTGACAAGGGCGGACAGCCGTCGGCAGAATTCCTCCGTCACAATTCTGGGCTCCAGACTGCCCAGCCGCACCCGGAGGCTGGGCACCGCCCGGCAGATTCCCTCGATCAGGGAAACCACCCCGGGCTTTCCCGGCAGGTCCGCCCCCCAGCTGGCAATCTCGATACCCGTGACCACGATCTCCCGGTAGCCCCTGTCCTCCAGCTCCCGGGCCTGGGCGCAGGCTGTCCGGAGATCCATGGACCGCACCGGGCCCCGGGTATAGGGAATGATGCAGTAGGAGCAGAAATTGGCACAGCCATCCTGCACCTTCAGCATAGCCCGGGTCCGCTCCTCCAGCCCGCCGGCGGGGAGAACCTCAAAGGTCCGGCGGCGCAGGGCGTTATCCAGATGCTCCCGGTACGCCCGGTCATTTACCGCCGCAACCATATCCTCCAGAAATACCCGCCGGTTTCCGCTGCCGCCCAGCACATCCGCCCCCAGTTCCCGGAGGGCCTGGGGCGCGTGCTGAACATAGCAGCCACAGATCCCCAGCACCGCCCGGGGATGGCTGCGGCGGCACCGGCGGATCACCGCCCGGTTTTTCTTATCCGCCACCGCCGTAACGGAGCAGGTATTGACAATGTAGCCGTCGCAGTCTTCCTCAAAGGAGCCGATGCTGTGGCCCATATCCAGCAGCAGACGCTCCATGGCCTGGGTCTCAAACTGATTTGTCTTACAGCCAAGGGTATAAAACGCAAACTTCATTTTGTATAAACCGCCAATTTATTACAGATTATTTTGTATTAATTGTCCAAACACACAGTTGAAATTTTACGAAAGAATGCTATAATATTTGTCAACGGAACCGAATTTTTTCGTTTGCTCCATTATACACGATAAATATCCGTTTGTACAGTCCAGGAGGAAAATATGCTTGAGTTTTTGATACGCCTCCATTCTGTACAGGACGTGCAGGACTTTGTGTCACTGTCTACGGCCCAGCCTTTCCGGGTGGAGGTATCCGATGGGAACTACACCGCCAACGGAAAAAGCTTCATGGAAATGTTCTGTCTGGGTCTGGCCGGTCCGCTGACCGTCCGCGTCGATTGCGACCAAAACGAGCTTGACCGGTTTCGGTGGGAAGCCCGTCAGTTCCTGGCTGATTAACTTCGGCTCTTAGCAGCACCGTCCTGGGAATACCTGGGGCGGTTTTTTCACCCGGTGATTCATTCACCGGGTGCTTTTTTATAAGAAGCCGCCCGGGAGAACAACAAACGGGAATTT
>CAMEIK010000062.1 GCA_945918315.1 uncultured Clostridia bacterium | reverse complement strand
TGCTTTCCTGTGGATTTTTTACCGACACCCCGGGGAGCTTCCCCGAGAAAAGGAGTCACCCATGCTCTTTTCCAGCCTTTCCTTTCTGTATTACTTCCTCCCGGCGGTGCTGATTGTGTATTTTCTGGTGCCGGAGAGGGGGAAAAATCCGGTGCTGCTTTTGGCAAGCCTCCTGTTTTACGGCTGGGGCGAGCCCAAATATGTGGCGCTGATGATGCTGACCATCACCCTCTTCTATCTGTGCGGCCTGGCCATGGGCCGTTGGCCGGGACGGAAGAGGGCGTTCCTGGTTCTTTCGGTGGCGCTGGGAGCAGCGCTGCTGGGGATTTTCAAGTACGCGGACTTTATTATCACCACGGTGAACGGGATTCTGGGGAGCCAACTCCCCCTGCTGCGGCTGGCCCTGCCGGTGGGCATCAGCTTCTATACCTTTCAGTGCATCAGCTATGCCGCCGATGTGTACCGGGGAGATGCCAGGCCTCAGCGGAACTTCATCGCCTTTGGGGCCTATGTTTCCATGTTCCCCCAGCTCATCGCGGGGCCCATCGTCCGGTATGTGGATGTGGCCCCGGCCCTGGAGCACCGCCGCCACAGCCGGGAGGAAGTGGCCCTGGGCCTGCGCCGGTTTCTTGTGGGCCTGAGCAAGAAGATTCTCCTTGCCAACCAGCTGGGAGCCCTCACCGAAAGCTACCGGGCATCCACCCAACAGACGGTGCTCTTTGCCTGGCTCTACGCCGCGGCTTTCTTGCTGCAGATTTACTATGACTTTTCCGGCTACTCGGATATGGCCATCGGCCTGGGCCGGATTCTTGGCTTCCGGTTCCCGGAGAATTTCGATTATCCCTACTGCTCCCGGAGCGTTACGGAGTTCTGGCGGCGCTGGCACATGAGTCTGGGCACCTGGTTCCGGGACTATGTGTATATCCCCCTGGGGGGCAGCCGGGTCAGCAGAGCCAAATGGGTCCGCAATATCCTGGTCGTCTGGATGCTCACCGGCCTGTGGCACGGGGCAAGCTGGAATTTTGTTCTCTGGGGCCTGCTCTTTGCCGGGCTTCTCCTGCTGGAAAAGGCGGTTCCGGGGCTAAAAACGCTGCCCGGTATTCTGGGCAGTGTGTATGTGGTGTTTGTGGTGCTGCTGAGCTTTGTGCTCTTTAACGCCGACAGTCTTTCCCAGGCGGGAACCGACTTCCTGTCCATGTTCGGCCTGGCGGGGCTTCCCGGTGTGAACCGGGAAAGCCTGTATTTTCTGCGGAGCAATCTGGTGCTGCTGGCGGTTTCCGCTGTGGGGGCCACCCCCCTGCCCCGGCGGCTGTATGAAAAGGTTTCTCACAGCGGCCTGGTAACGGTGCTGGAGCCCATTGCCCTTCTTGCCCTGCTGCTGGTGTGTACGGCCTATCTCGTGGACGGGTCTTTCAATCCCTTCCTCTATTTCCGCTTCTAAAAGGTGCAGACTATGAAAAAAATACAACACTATGGCGTTTTCCTGGCAGCGGCGGTGTGGCTGTGCCTGGCGGTGGCGGCCTGGGTGTACCCGGCCCAGGCAGAATCCACGGCGGAGCGGCGGGCCCTGACCCAGAAGCCGGCGCTGACCCTGGGGAGCCTGCTGGACGGCAGCTTTATGGCAAGGTTCGAGACCGCCGCCCAGGACCAGTTTCCCTTCCGGGAGGGCTTTCGGACGTTGAAAGCGGCAGCAAGCTACGGTCTTTTCCGGCAGGGGGACAACAACGGCATCTACCTGTCCCAGGGCCACGCCGCCAAGCTGGAATATCCCTATCAGGAAAGCGCGGGGGACCGGGCCGTGAAGCTGTTCCGCACCGTGTATGAAACCTATTTCGCGGGAAAGGGCGGAAAAGCGGTTTTCGCGGTGGTGCCGGACAAGGGCTACTACCTGGCTTTTCCCGGCGGCTATCCCGCCATGGATTACGACGCCCTTTTCGCGAAAATGAAAGACCAGGACTGGGCGGAGTATGTGGACCTGACGGACTGCCTGACGGCGGACAGCTACTACAAAACCGACACCCACTGGCGGCAGGAGGCGCTGCTTCCCGCGGCGGAAAAGCTGGCCCAGGCTCTGGGCTTGGCAGTGCCCGCCGGGGAACGCTATACCCCGGTGGCCCTGGAAACCCCCTTTTACGGGGTGTACCGGGGCCAGGCGGCCCTTCCCCTGAAGGCCGATACCCTGGTGATGATGACAAGCCCCGTGCTGGAAGCCTGCACGGTGACAAACTATGAAACCGGAAAAACCGGAACGGTCTATGACCTGACCAAGCTGGACAGCCGGGACCTTTACGATGTATACCTGTCCGGTGCGGTGAGCCTGCTGGAAATCACCAACCCGGCAGGACCGGAGGAGAAAACCCTGGTGATATTCCGGGACTCCTTCGGCAGCAGTCTGGCGCCGCTGCTGGCGGAGGGCTACGGCCGGGTGATTCTGGTGGATCTTCGCTATATGCCCGGAAGTATGCTGCAAGACTTTGTGGATGTTTCCGGGGCGGATGTGCTGTTTCTGTACAGCACTTTGGTTCTTAACAACAGCACCCTGCTGCGCTGGTAAGGCAGGGAAACTCTGATAAAAGCGGCAAGACCTGTCATCCAGCCGCAGACGTTTTTTCAGAGTTCCCGCAGGCAGGAAATCACAGGAGGCGGTAGTATGGAGCTTCGGGTATTGGCAGTGGGCGACGTGGTGGGAAATCCCGGCATGGACAGAATCCGGAAAAGCCTGCGCAGGCTGATCCGACAGACAGGGGCGGATTTTACCGTAGTAAACGGAGAGAACGCCAGTGTGGTGGGCATCACCCCCCGGCAGGCGGAGGACATTCTGGATGCCGGGGCGGATGTGATCACCCTGGGCAACCACAGCTTCAGCAAGCGGGAGATCGTGCCCTATCTTGACGAAACCGACCGGATCCTCCGCCCGGCGAACTACGCCCCCCAGACCCCCGGTCAGGGCTGGGCGGTATACGAGACCCGGTTCGGTCCCATCGGCGTCATTGATCTCATCGGCCGGTGCAATATGGATTACAGCCCGGATAACCCCTTTCTGCTGGTGGAAAAAATTCTTAAGAAGCTGGACACCAGGCTGATTCTGGTGGAGCTTCACGCGGAGGCCACCTCGGAGAAGCTGGCCATGGGCTATATGCTGGACGGCAGGGTTTCCGCCGTCTGGGGCACCCACACCCATGTGCCCACGGCGGACATCCGGGTGCTGCCCCGGGGGACGGGCTACATCACGGACCTGGGCATGACCGGCCCCAGAGAATCGGTGCTGGGCATCCGCCCGGAGCTGTCCATTGCCCGGTTCCGGGGGGACCTGCCGGAGCGGTACCGCTGGGCGGAGGGAGACACCAAGCTGGAGGGGGCGCTGTTCACCATTGACGCCGCCACCGGCAAATGCCTGAAGGCGGAGAGGGTGGTTTCGTGGGACTGAAACTGCTGCACAGCGCCGACTGGCACCTGGATTCCCCCTTTGCCTCCTTTTCGCCGGAGGACGGGGCATATCTGCGCCGGTGCGGCCGGCGGATCCCCGGCGAAGTGGCCCAGGTATGCCGTCGGGAGGGGTGTGAGGTCATGCTCCTTTCCGGAGACCTGTTTGACGGCCCCTATACCCAGGAGAGTTTGACCGAGGTCCGGGAGGCCCTGAAATACGCCGGGGTTCCGGTGTTCATATCTCCGGGCAACCACGACTATGTGGGCGAAAAAAGCCCCTGGACGGCGGAAGCCTGGCCGGAGAACGTGCATATTTTTACCGGTGGTCTGGAATCCGTGGATGTGCCGGAGCTGGACCTGCGGGTCTGGGGCGCGGGCTACCGGAGCATGGACTGCCCGCCGCTGCTGGAAGATTTCCACGCCGGGGAGGGCCCAAAGTATCAGGTTGCCGTTCTCCACGGGGATGCCGGAGCTTCCGCCTCCCCCTACTGCCCGGTAACCGCCGCCCAGGTAAAGCAGTCGGGTCTAAACTATCTGGCCCTGGGCCATATTCACCGGGCGGATGGCTTTCAGGCAGGGAAGACCCTGTGTGCCTGGCCCGGCTGTCCCATGGGGCGGGGCTGGGACGAGACGGGGGAAAAGGGTGTGCTGGTGGTGACACTGGGACAGGACACGGCCCTGCGGCCGGTGAAGCTGGGCCTGCCCTGCTTTTACGCCCTGGAGACAGACATTGGTCTTGATCCCGCCGGGGCAATTGAAGAGCTGCTTCCCCCCGCCGGAGAAGGAAACTTCTACCGGGTCACCCTGACGGGCCGTGGACATGTGGATTTGCCCGCCCTGGCAAAACGCTTTTCCCGATACACCCATCTGGAACTTCTTGACAGGACCCGGCCCCCGGTGGACCTGGGTGCCCTTGGAGGCGAAGATACCCTCCGGGGGGTCTATTTCGGAAAGCTTCTGGAGCTGACCAAGGAGCCGGACTGCGCTGCCGCCGCCCGGCTGGCGGCAGAAATCTCCCTGGACATTCTGGAAGGCAGGGAGGTGCGGCTTCCGTGAGAATCTATTCCATGACAGCCACCTTCGGCAAGCTGGAGCACGAGACACTGACCCTGGAACCGGGGCTCAACGTGCTGCACAAGCCCAACGAGTGGGGAAAAAGCACCTGGTGCTCTTTCCTCATTGCCATGCTCTACGGCCTGGACACCCGGGCCAAATCCACCAAGGGGAGCCTTGCCGATAAGGAACGGTACGCCCCCTGGTCCGGCGCGCCTATGGCGGGGCGCATTGACCTGAACTGGAACGGCCGGGACATTACCATCGAACGCTCCACCAAGGGGCGGATCCCTCTGGGCCAGTTCCGGGCCTATGAGACGGCTTCGGGGCTGGCGGTGCCGGAGCTGGATGGAATGAACTGCGGCCAGCGTCTGCTGGGGGTGGAGCGAAGCGTCTTTGCCCGGGCGGGGTTTATCCGGTTTTCGGATCTGCCCGTGACCCAGGATGAAGCCCTGCGGCGGCGGCTCAACGCGCTGGTCACCACCGGGGACGAAAGCGGGGACGGAGATACCCTGGGCAGCGCCCTGCGGGAGCTGAAAAACCGCTGCCGCTACAACCGCTCCGGCCTCCTGCCCCAGGCCCGGCAGCAGCTGGAAGCCCTTCTGCGGAAGCTGGATGAGCTGACGGCTCTGGAAGAGCAGGCAAAGAAGCTTCGTGTCCGTCAGGGCGAGGTGTCGGCCTGGCAGAATTCCCTGAGCAATCACGCCCAGGCCCTGCGCTATGCCGGGGCGGAGGCGGACGCTGCCAAGGTGGCGGAGGCCCGGGAGGAATTTGACCGGGCGGTGAAGCGGACGGAAGTGCTGGAACGTGCCTGCGCCAGCCTGCCCTCCCGGGAGGAAACCCGGCAAATGCTGCTGAAGACAAAGCAGTTCGCGGAAAGCTGGAGCGCGGCCCAGCTGGAGGAATCCCTGCTTCCGCCCCCGCCGGCCCCCGCCGAAGCACCCCCTCCCTTCCGGGAGCTGAACCCAGACGGGGCGGAAGCAAAGGCCCGGGAGGATGCGGACCGGTATGCACGTCTCGCAAAGCCCACATGGCTGGTGTTTCTATTGGCAGCCATGGCCGCCATCCTTACCGGCGGGGTGCTGCTGGCCCTTGGGAAAACCCTTTTCGGAATTTCCGCCGGGGTGCCGGGGCTGGGGCTGCTCCTGTTTGCCCTGTCCCAAAAGCGCCGCCGGGCAAAGGAGCGGGCGGCCATCGCCGGCCGGTACCCCACCGCCGATCCGGGGCAGTGGCTTCCATTGGCGGAAGACTACCGGGAAGATACCCGGGATGCCGCCGCCGCTTTGGCCCGGTACCGGGCAAGCCGGGCGGAGCTGGACCTGCGGCTGGAGAATCTGAACCGGCAGCGGGAGGCTTTATGCGGCGCACAGACACCGGAAAAGGCTCTGGAAAGCTGGAATCAGGCAGCCGCCTGCTGGGACAGCTTCGATACCGCCCGCCGGGAGACCCTTCGCCTGGAAAAGCACTGGAAAACCCTGCGGTCCATGGCCTCCCAGGCGGTCCGGCCCGCTTCGCCGGACACGCTGGAATACACCCCGGAGGAAACGCAGGCCCTGCTGCTGGATGCCCAGGCGGAGGAGAAGCGGCTGCAAAGCCGGCTGGGACAGCTGGAGGGCAGGATGGAGGCCCTGGGGGACCGGGGAGCCCTGGAACGGGAGATCGGAGCCGTCAAGTCACGGATCGGAAAGCTGGAGGAATACTGGCAGGCCCTGACCCTGGCCCAGGAGACCCTGGCGGAAGCCGCCGCCGAGCTGCAGCGCCGGTTTGCGCCCCAGATTACCCGCCGGGCCCAGGAATACCTGCAAACGCTGACCCAGGGGCGGTACTCCCGGCTCACATTGGGAGAGGACTTTTCCCTGGGGACCGAGGCGGAGCGGGAAGATACCCTCCGGCCCGTTTCCTGGCGCAGCGACGGCACGGTGGACCAGCTCTATCTTGCCCTGCGGCTGGCGGTGGCGGAGGCTCTGACCCCCGGGGCCCCGGTGGTGCTGGACGACGCCCTCATCCGCTTCGACGAGGAACGGCTCCGGGCCGCCATGGAACTGCTGAAAGCCCTGGCAAACGACCGGCAGGTCATCGTCTTTTCCTGCCGGGCCCAGGAGGCGCTTTGTATCATGGACAGTTAAGGTTCCGTCATTTCACAACAATATTTGCCCGGATGTTCCGCTTGTACGGAATATCCGGGCTTTTTTTGAATGTGCATATCAACTTAAGGCAGCAAATTGGAATTTGCCCGCAGGGCGGGCGGCCAAGTCGTGACGTACCTGATCTGTGGTCGCTTCTGCCCTGACCCGCTCGGTATCGTTCTATGGTTCGATAAATTGGATTTTAATTGACAATTGACAATTGACAATGGACAATTAAGGAATCCCT
>CAMEIK010000061.1 GCA_945918315.1 uncultured Clostridia bacterium | reverse complement strand
TGTGCGGTGTTGCCTTAAAGCTTTACAAAACGGTTCAGCGAGAAAAAGTAGAGAAGCGTTTCCTTGACAGGCATTTTATAGATTCTGGCGAGGGCCCCGGCGTAAGTCTCCACCTGGCCGCGGTAACGCTCAGCGGTATCGATAATCGTTTCCTCCGTCACATGGTCCGTTTTAAAATCCAGCACAACAATTCCGTCATCTTCCAGAATCGCACAGTCCACAACGCCCTGCATCAGAACCTGCTCTCCCGCCAGTCCCTGGCCAAACTCTTCCGCAGGCTCAAGAATGGAAAACTTGAACTCCCGAAGACATTTAGCGCCGGAACGGATTTTTTTGCCGATCCCGGTTTCAAAGAATGCCGCTATCTGCCGGCAGTCAACCAGGGCACCCTGCTCCGGAGTCAGGAAACCACGGTCCACAATACGGGAAACCTCCTGGGCCACAGCAGCCGCATCATTACAACGTTCGAATCGAAGATACTGCATGGCCGCGTGAATGGCACTGCCCCGTGACAGGCTGTCTGAAGCGCCGCCAAGAAAGGACGGACGGCGGTAGGAGCGTGAGATACGAAATGCAGAACCAGCGTTCTCAGCCGCTTCTTCATCCTTTTCCCGGCCTTTCTTACCGGTCGCCGTCTGCTTGGATGGCGCGCAGGTGGCTTCCCTATGGGGATATTGGAAGGAAAGGCCCCTTTGGATTCGGTCTTCCCCATCCGCAGGCAAGGACGGACTTTCCGCGATCAAAGAGGAAACCTGCGTATTCCGTGCGGCCCCCTGGCACAGGCGGATTATCCATGGATGCCCATCAAAACGGGTATTCATCGGGCTTCCTCCCAACGCGTGAAGCTCCCCCGCGTCGGTTCGTCCCATTGCGGCGGTCAGTACCCAGTCGCCCGGACAGTCTGCCTCCCGGCACAAGGCTTCCCCATCGTCCATAGGAAGCCGGTTGGCGATTTCCCGAAGCCTGCTTTCCAGTCTTTTTGAAGCAAAGGTCATGACCAGCCGGTCTTTCGCCCGGGTCATGGCAACGTAGAGCACCCGGAGTTCTTCACTGACACTTTCCCGTTCTGTCTTTGCGGCAATGGCCCGCCGGGCAAGGGTCGGGTATCGCACCCGTAGTCCGGTATCTGCCGCGTTAAGGCCCAACCCCAGTTCGGAATCACACAACACCTGCTCCCGCAGATCTTCCCGGTTAAATTTCCGTGCAAGGCCGCAGAGGAACACAACGGGGAATTCCAAACCTTTGGACCTGTGAATGCTCATGATTGTGACGCAGTCGGTTCCGCTTCCGGAAGCGGAAGGAATCCCGCTGGTCTGCAGATTATCCAGATGCTCCAGAAACTGTCCGAGAGAGCGAACGCCAGCCGCCTCATACTCAGCCGCGAATTGAAAAAACTGCCGCAAGTTCTCTTTTTTCGCGTCTCCCCCCGGCATTGCGGCATATATGCTGTCTATTCGGGTCAGCGCAAAGCACTTGTTCAGCAGAGATGTGAGGGTGCCCATGCGGGATTCCCGACGCAGAGCTGCCAGCACTGTCAAAAACCCTTCCGATTTCTCCGTATGCGCATCCTTAAGCACATCATAGAAGCAGTCCTTCGTCCGCCTGCCTCGAATCTGTGCCAGATCCTCCGCAGTAAAGCCAAAAACAGGACTTGCAAGGGTGCTGATGAGAGGAATATCCTGCCGGGGATTTGAAATGGTGCGCAATAAATCCCGGATATTCTCCACCTCACGGGATTGAAGCAAATCCATACCGCCGCCAATCACGCATCGGATTCCGGCTTCCTCCAGCGCCTTCTGAAACTCGGTTCCAACGGAACCCGGAGAACGCAGCAGAATTACTGCATCCTCCGCCTCCATGGGCCGCAGGGCGTCTCCGCTGCGAACCATGGTTTTCCCAATCATTTCTTTCAGCCGTCCGGCAACAAAAGCGGCTTCCTCGGCATAGGAATCTTCATCCGTCTCCAATGCGTACAGCTCCACACCCGGGTCCGGCAAAGCAATGCGAGGAATCCCCTCCCGGAGTGCTTCCGCGTCCGTGTATTGCAGGCCGCCGACGGTCGGAGACATGCATACTGAAAACACATCGTTTACCGCGGCAATCACCTCATCGCCGGAGCGGAAATTATGACTGAGCAGAACCTTTCGCTCCTTTCCGGCAGAACCGGATGACACATCCTCAAAGGACGTGTACTTGTTCAGAAAAATATCGGGGTCCGCCAGCCGGAACCGATAGATGGATTGTTTGACATCCCCTACCAGGAAACAATTTCCCCGTTCCGCGGTCAATATGGAAAAGATGGCATCCTGGACGGCATTGGAATCCTGGTATTCGTCCACCAGCACCTCCCGGTAACGCCTGGCAATTTCCCGGGAAACGGCAGTGGCACCGCTGCGGCTTTTCCCCATGAGAAGATCCAACGTCCGGTGCTCCAGATCTCCAAAGTCCAGAATCCGGCGGCTGCGTTTTGCATGGCGAAAGTTATCCGAAAACTGCCGTACAAGACTGATGAGGCCCCTGACCGCCGGTGCGGTTTTTATCATTTCCTCCAGAAGTTCCCGGGAGTCTCCCGAAAAACTGCGCTGCATCTTCTTCAGTCCGTCCTTGCAGGCATCCCTCGCCGCTTTGATGCGGTCTGTCAGTTCCGGGTCCGGATTTCTGCGGGGAAAGCGCAGCGTACCAAAGTCCACGTCCAGACGGCGGACCGTTTCATCCCAGCTATCACTCTGTCGAAGGTCTGTAAGTTGTACAATGACGGCGGACAGATTTTGAGATACCTTTTCAAATTCCGGAACCTGGTCCGCTTCATTCAGGCACTGACAAAGGGCCCGGATATGGCCATCCAGAAACAGTTTCAGATCCGAAAGAAGATATTCCCCCCAAGCAGTCTCCGATGCATCGATACCGGCATCCGGCTGAGTAGAGCAAACACATTTTGTAAGCCAGCCCTCCGGATCCAGATGACAGCGGGCACTGTCATAGACCTTAAAAATCAGCTCCGGAAGAGCTCTGTCATCCCGTCCGAGTCCCTGTGTATCCACAAAGGCACGAAAATCCGGATTCTCTCCCAACTCCTCATAAGCCCGGTCCAGAGTATCCGAAAGAACCGTTCCGCGAAGCTCCCCGATTTCTGTCTCATCGGCAACCCTGAAGTCCGGCGCAATATCCAGCCGGTAGGCATACTCACGCAAAAGCTGTGCGCAAAAGCCGTGTACGGTGGAGATCTGGGTCAGGTACAAACGCTGAAGCTGCTTCTGCAAATGTCGGTTTTCCGGCTCGGAAGCGATGCGCGCGTTCAACTCCGCTCCGATTTTTCCCCGGAGTTCCGATGCGGCTGCCTTTGTATATGTAATAATCAGGAAATCATCCAGCTGGGCCGGGGAGACAGGATCAGTCAGATAGCACAGCAGGCGCTCAACCAGCACTCTGGTTTTTCCGGAACCGGCTGCTGCGCTGACCAGAAGCTTTCCGCCCCGATTCGTGGCCGCGATACGCTGTTGGGGCGTCAATTCATTCAGCATCCCTGCTCATCTCCTTTCCAATCTCGTCCCAGAACCGCTGTGCGGTCATTGTCTTATAGTTTCTCCTGCCCGGGACCTCAGCTTTATGGCAAACACCACCATAAGGACAGAACCGGCACGCGTCATGGGAAGTTCCCCTGCAATAGGGATTTGGTTCCACATTCCCGGCCGCGATATCTTCTACAAGGCTTTTCAGAACCCGAAAAATATATCCTTCCAGAAGCTTCAGCTGCTCCCGGTCCGCAAGGTCTCCCTGGATTGTGCCGTCCTTTTTCATCTTGAAGCTTCGGCTCGGGCTGTCTCCGGGCTCCATGGCGTGAAGGACCGCCTCGTCATTGAGCAGGAGGCCCTTTCGTTTCCATTGATCCGACCGCTCCCGGTCCGCTTCCTCCGGCTGGGGCTTTCCATCCAGAGACAGGTAGGGTGCCCGGGCCGGAAAATACTGAACGCCTGCAGGGATCGGGGAAGCACCAAGCATGTCGCTGCCACTGTGCTTCAGCGCAAACAGGTACAGAAGCATCTGCAGGCCTACACCATTGAATACATCACAATAATCAAAATCCTTTTTCCCTGTTTTGTAGTCAACAACCCGGTAATAGTTTGCGTAGCCACTGTCCCATACATCCACACGGTCAACAAAGCCACGAAGAATGGCAACGATTTTGTCATTGGGAATCGGGATTGGAGGCAGCCCCTCTTCTCCGCCAAAACTCACTTCAAAATCTCTGGGGGAAAAATCGGATTTGGAAAGCTCCGTCCACAGTTCCTCTACCACCATGTCCAACTCCCGGAGATTCCGGTTGAAGAGAAACTGTACACGCTGAGAGGCAAGGGGGCCAAAATGATCTTTCGCATAGCTTTCAGAAAAATCGTGGGCTATGGACAGCGTCTGCGCTAAATCAACCTTATGGAAACCTCCCATATCCCGGATGCACCGGGTTGTATTTTCCAGAACGGCATGGACATAGGTGCCGAATTCTGCCGGGTCAACAGCAGCCTCTTTCCGCTCCCTTGCTCGCAGGCCATATTTCAGGAAGTATTGCAGACGGCATTCCGCCTGGGTATCAATCTGAGAGGCGGACAGGATCAGACTCTGGCCGTACAGTTTCCGGATCCCATCGGAAGAAACGGTTCCCAGGCTGTGAGACGCACTGCGGCGAATGGAACGGTAATCCTGGGATAATCCCAGCTTCCGTGCCGTTTGCTCCGCATTCCGGGCAGCCAGCCATGCAGCGGCCTCCCCCGGGTCGGCAAGAGAAAACTCCATATCCGTATCCGGCTGCCAGCTACCGCCGGAAAGGTTTTCCAAACGGCGAAACAGAAACGAAGGCTGCGAGGAACAGGAAACCCATACAGTCTGCTCCGCTCCGCAAAACACCCCATAGATTTCCGAGAATTCGGCCTGGATACCCTCCATGGCGCCGCCGGTAAGGGGTACGCCGAGCTCCCGCAGCGCAACACGTTCCTGGTCCGTAAGGATCCCCACTGACCCGGAGTAGCCTGGCAGCTTTCCTTCTTCCGCCCCCAGGACAAGAAGATGCTTTTCCCTGTGGCAGCGCATGGCGGACACAGGCCCAATCTGTACCGCATCCAGTACCGGAGGAATGGTACCCACATCATATTGACTCAGCAGCAGGCGAAGAAGCCGGGTAAAATGTTCCGTCTCCCAGTGGGTATCGCCAAGCACATCATAAAGCTGCTCCAAAGCGGAAACTAGAATTTCCCAGAGCTGACCAAGAATCTGGGCATTCCTGTCGTCGCCTTCCTTCTCCAGGGTCTGGGAGAGAATATCCAGCCGGGACTCCAGCTTTATATCCTCCAGGAACGCATACAGTGCCAGGACCTGATCCCGTAAAGAAGTTGCGTTCAGAAGTTGCCTGTGCAGATTTTCCAGTGGTGTTATGGCCAAAGCCCGGGCTTTGTTCAGCGTTTGCAGGCGGGTAAGAGAAGGCTCATCCCATTCGGCGGAAAGCCCATCCGGATGAAAGGCCCAGTCGGTGAGCCACTGATTTCCCCGGATATTCCAGACAATGGCGTAATTCTCCACCAGATCACAGGTATCCTGGTCCAGTGGGGACAGCGAGGAACGCAGGTATTCCAGAACGTTTCTGCGGTCAAAACCACTGACGGCAGCATCCAGAGCGGTAAGTACCGTACAGATTACATTCTTGCGCATGATATCTTCTGTCCCGGAACGGTAAAGCGGAATATGCAGCCGCTCAAATACCTGTTCTAGAACCGACTGATACCCAGCCAAATCCGTTACCACCAGGGTGATATCCCGATAGCGGCTGCCCTCCATAACGAGGGCCTGCACCCGCTGTCCTGCGGCAAGACACTCCTGCCAGACAGAATCGGCACAAACAGTTGTCACATGATCCCGAAGTACCCCATCCTGAATGGAACCCTGAAAAAGGCAGCTTCGCAGGGGTGCCAACGGGTCATCTCTCTCCGAAATTGTTTCGATACTGACTTCAATACCGGCCCTGCGGGCGCATCGCAAAAGCCGCGCGGCAGTTTCCCCTGCTTTTTCAAAAGCAAGAAGCCGGGAGCCGGGGGAATCGCAGTTGATGCTTACCGTCACGTTAGGGCTCAGACGAATCAGGCATTCCAGAATCGCGAAATGCTGCCGGGTAAAATCCGGAAACCCATCTATGTAAAAAACATGGTTTCGGGCGAAGCTGCCCTCCTCCAGCTGTTCCAGCAGCCAGGTCATCTGATCCCTTGGGTCCCGTTTCCCCAGGGAACACAGAGCGTCATACCCATCCATCAGCAGGGAAAGCTCCTCCAGCTTTTGCGCAAGGCTGCCTTCCGTCAATTGGGATGCGTGCAGCAGATCCTCCGGACTGATACAGCCCCGCTTGAATTCGTCCACAGCCTCGATCAGCTTTTCCAGAAACTCCGGTTTTGTCTCCACCGAGGCATAGGCTTTCAGGCGGCTGGAAAGCTGACGGGCGGCAGCAGCCATGGCAACAACCCTTCCGCCGCCGTCTAAGCAGCGAACATTGGCATTGCCTGTTTCCTCTGCCACACGGCGGGCAAGACGGGTAAAGGACAGGACCTCCGCGAAGCGGCTGGCTGTATCCCCTGCCCAGGCGCAAAGCATTCGCTCCGACTCATGGCTGATAAGCTCCGGAACCATAAGGATTCTGCCGGGCCTTTCCTTTTGTACATCCTCTTTGATCCGGGAGAAAACCGCATCCCGGTTGGCCGTCCAATCCCGGCCCAGAAGCAAATGGAGCATACACATGGCTCCTTTCTTTTTCTTTTTTATGGCAACACCGCACAATTCGGCAAGAGCCGGTGGCGAGGGATTTTTCCTCAGCCGAAAGTTTGGAAAACAGAGGAATACTTGGTGTATTTC
>CAMEIK010000060.1 GCA_945918315.1 uncultured Clostridia bacterium | reverse complement strand
TTGCCATTCTTGGCGGCGCCAAGGTCTCCGACAAGCTGAATGTCATCAATAACCTGCTGGAGAAGGTGGACACCCTGATCATCGGCGGCGGTATGGCCTTCACCTTCCTTGCTGCCAAGGGCTACTCCGTTGGCACCTCCCTGGTGGACGCGGAGAAGATCGACTACTGCAAGGACATGATGGAAAAGGCTGCCGCCAAGGGTGTGAAGCTCCTGCTGCCTGTTGACACCGTGGTCGCGGATGTTTTCCCCGATCCCATCGACGGCCCCATCACCGTGGAAACCGTTTCCTCCGATTCCATCCCCGCTGCCAAGATGGGCCTGGATATCGGCGAAAAGACCCGCGCGCTCTTTGCTGACGCTGTGAAGTCCGCCAAGACCGTTGTCTGGAACGGCCCCATGGGCGTGTTTGAGAACCCCACCCTCGCCAAGGGCACCATCGCGGTCGCCCAGGCTCTGGCCGATTCCGACGCTGTGACCATCGTCGGCGGCGGTGACAGCGCGGCTGCCTGCGAGCAGCTGGGCTTCGCTGACAAGATCACCCACATTTCCACCGGCGGCGGCGCTTCCCTGGAGTTCCTGGAAGGCCTGGAGCTGCCCGGCATTGCCTGCCTGCAGGATAAGTAAAACATCCTCCCTCCCATCCGGAGGGGAACCTCCGGATGGGCCCAACATTGTTTATTCCACCATTGCATGATGTCAACATAGATAAGGAGAGTCAACATGAACAGAAAATACCGTAAGACCGTTATTGCCGGCAACTGGAAGATGAACAAGACCCCTTCCGAGACCAAGGAGTTTATGACCCAGCTTAAGGCGATCATGCCCAAGGGCCGTTGGTGCGATGTGGCTCTGTGCGTTCCCGCCGTGTGCATCCCCGCCGCCGTCCGTGCTATGCGTGAGACCCGGGTGGGTATCGGCGCCGAGAATTGCAACGCCCACGCCTCCGGTGCCTACACCGGCGAAATCGCTACCAACATGCTGGTGGATGCCGGCTGCAAGTATGTGATCATCGGCCACTCCGAGCGCCGTGCCATGGGTGAAACCGATGCCGATGTCAATGCCAAGGTTCTGGCCGCTCTGGAAGCCGGTCTCGTGCCCATCATGTGCTGCGGCGAGACCCTGGAGCAGCGTGAGTCCGGCATCACCTCCGAGTGGATTTCCATGCAGATCAAGCTGGGTCTGCAGGGCGTGCCCGAGGACAAGATCCGCAAGGTGATCATTGCCTATGAGCCCATCTGGGCCATCGGCACCGGCCGTACCGCTACCCCCGAGCAGGCTGAGGAGGTCTGTGAGGACATCCGTGCGGTGGTTCGCAAGCTGTACTCCTCCAAGAATGCCCGGGCTATCTCCATCCTGTACGGCGGCTCCATGAACGAGAAGAACGCCTACGAGCTGCTGGCCCAGCCCGACATCGACGGCGGTCTGATCGGCGGTGCCTCCCTGGTTCCCGAGAAGTTTGTCAAGATCATTGAAGCGGCCAACCAGCCCACCGTGTAAAAAGCAATTCAGATTCCGTAGGGGCGACCGGTCGGTCGTCCCTACGTTGTATTTCAGGTGATACTATGCAGACTCTTTATTTGTCCGCGGATGACCCCGGCTGTGCGGAAACGGCAGCGGCAATCATCCGCAGGGGCGGTCTGGTTGCCCTTCCTACGGAAACCGTCTACGGCCTTGGCGCCAACGGACTGAACGAAGCTGCCGTTGCCGGAATCTTTGAGGCCAAGGGCCGCCCTCAGGACAATCCTCTGATCCTTCATATCGCCGCCCCGGAGGAAATGAACACCATCTGTCAGAACATTCCCTCTTCCGCCTACACACTGGCAAAGGCCTTCTGGCCCGGTCCTTTGACCATGGTTCTTCCCGTAAACGGTCTTGTCCCCAAACGAACAACCGCCGGGCTTGATACCGTCGCCGTCCGATGCCCGGACTGCGCCATTACCAGGGACATCATCCGCCTGTCCGGCGTTCCCATTGCCGCCCCTTCTGCCAATCTGTCCGGGAAACCCTCCACCACCACGGCGGAGCACGTCCGTCACGACCACGACGGGAAAATTGATGCCATCGTGGACGGCGGCCCCTGCAGGGTAGGTGTGGAATCCACAATCGTGGACCTGACGGAGGACCGTCCCCGGCTCCTTCGTCCCGGCGGCATTACGCCGGAACAGCTTGTGGAGGTTCTGGGCGACCTGGTGATTGACAAAGCCGTCACCGCTCAGATTGATAAGGATGCCGTGGTTCGGGCTCCGGGCATGAAGTATCGGCACTACGCCCCCCAGGAGCCGGTTGTGATCGTGGCCGGAAGCCGGGAGAAAGCCGCCGCCTATATCCGGCGCCACTATGCCCCCGGCGACCGGGTGCTGTGCTTTCAGGAGGAGCTCCCGCTCTATGACGGCTGCAATCCTCTTGCGTATGGTGCTGAGGAAGATGTCAATTCCCTCTCCGCAGGGCTCTTTGCCGCCCTGCGGGAGCTGGACGACCCCTCCATCGGTCAGGTCTACGCCCGGTGTCCCACCGGCGGCGGCGTTGCTTACGCGGTGCAGAACCGGCTGAAAAAAGCAGCCGCTTTCCATATCGTGAACGCGGAGGAAGAAGCATGATTTTGGGTATTACCGGCGGCACCGGCTGCGGCAAAACAACGCTGCTGGAATCCGTCAGGCGTCGGGGCGGGCTGACTTTGGACTGTGACGCCATCTACCATCAGCTTCTTTCCTCCGACAAGGAAATGCTGGGGGCAATCCGAGACGCTTTTCCGGAATGCTTTTTCGACGGGTGTCTTCAGCGCAGGCAGCTCGGCGCCCGGGTTTTTTCCGATCCCCAGGCGCTGGCGCTTCTGAACCGGATCACCCACGCCGCGGTAAAACGGGAAGTAGCACGCCTTCTCTCCCCTGCCCCGGACTTTGCGGCCATCGACGCCATTGCCCTGCTGGAAAGCGGGCTGGCGGAGCTTTGTGACGTAACCGTCGCCGTTCTGGCTCCCCGGGAGGACCGGATTCAGCGGCTGATGCTGCGGGACGGGATTACACGGGAGTATGCCGAGAGCCGCATAAATGCCCAGCACCCCGATTTCTGGTTCCGGGAGCGGTGCGGCTATACTCTGGAAAACAACGGAACTTGTGAGGAATTTTCCAAAAAATGCGAGGAATTCCTTAACAAAATACAGAATAATGGAGGAAAACCCCATGAACATCGATGAACTGCGTTCTTCCCTTCTCGCCAAGCCGAAGAACGGCTACCAGGAAATCACTTCCGAACAGCGCGCGGAAATGGAAGCCTACGCCAAACGGTATGCCGCCTTTATGGACGCTTGCAAAACCGAACGGGAAGCTACCGCCTGGGCAACCGAGCAGGCCATCGCCCACGGTTTTCAGCCTGCCGTCCCCGGTATGGCGGTGAAGCCCGGCGATAAGATTTTTCTGAACAACCGGGGCAAGAGCTTTCTGATTGCCGTCATCGGCACCGAGCCCCTGTCCCAGGGCGCCAATATCTGCGCGGCCCATGTGGATTCTCCCCGGATGGACCTGAAGCCCAATCCCCTGTATGAGGATTCCGAGATTGCCTACTTCAAGACCCACTACTACGGCGGTATCAAGAAGTACCAGTGGACCTGCGTCCCCCTTGCCATTCACGGCGTCGTCTGCCGGAAGGACGGCTCCACTGTCACCGTCACGATTGGTGAGGACGAATCCGATCCCATTCTGGTAGTCTCCGATCTGCTGATCCACCTGTCTGCCGACCAGATGCAGAAAACCGCCGCTCAGGTCATTGCGGGTGAACAGCTGAACGTGATTCTGGGCACCGAACCTCTGAACGGCGAAGGTGCCGATCTTGTGAAGCTCAATGTCATGCGGCTTCTCAACGAAAAGTACGGCATTATCGAGGAGGATTTCCGCTCCGCCGAGCTTACCATCGTTCCCGCCGGACGGTGCCGGGAAGTGGGTCTGGACCGGAGCCTGCTGGGTGCCTACGGTCACGATGACCGTGTCTGCGCCTATGCGGAAATCGAACCCATCTTCACCCTGCCCACCCCCAAGCACACCGCTGTCTGCATCCTTGCCGACAAGGAAGAGATTGGCAGCGTGGGAATCAGCGGCATGCAGAGCCAGGCCTTTGAATACTTCATAGGCATCCTCTGCGATGGACAGGGCGTGAAGCTGAGCCACTGCTTCCAGAATTCCTTCTGCCTCTCCGCCGATGTGTCCAACGCTTTTGACCCCAACTTCCCGGAAACCTGCGACCGCCGGAACAACAGCATGCTCAACTACGGCATTTCCATTTGCAAGTATACCGGCTCCCGGGGAAAGGGCGGCGCTTCCGACGCTTCCGCCGAAGCCATGTACCACATCCGCAAGACCTTTGAGGATGCGGGTGTCCGCTGGCAGATCGCAACCCTGGGCAAGGTTGACCAGGGCGGCGGCGGCACCGTTGCCGCCTATATGGCAAATCGGAATATCGTGACCGTGGATGCCGGTGTGCCGGTGCTGTGCATGCACGCGCCCATGGAGCTTGTCAGTAAGTACGACTGCTACATGACGATGCTTGCCTGCCGGGCTATTTATCTGGCATAACCCCATCCGGAACATAAAAATCATCCCGAAGGAATCTCCTCCGGGATGATTTTTTTCCTTTTCTTGTAACTATTCAGTCGCCGGCGTCATTGCGATAAAGTGGCCCGCACTGGCGTGGGAATCACCCGTTTTTTCGAATCTTTTTCGAACTTTATGCAGTAGGAAATTGTGGCTACTGCATTACCGCCTTTTCTTTACGCCAAGACAGGCTTCCTTTTCTCAACAAACTGAATGGCCAGGACCCCAAAAACAAGGGCAAGGCCCACCACATCCGTTGCGATGCCGGGATAAATCAGCAGAACACCGCCGACGGCGCTCACAATACGCTGGTACATCTTCATATTGTGGAAGAAATAGCCTTCCAGGCCGGCGGAAACACCGCAGATACCGATCAGGGATGTAATACAGATCAAAATCACCTCGCCAAAGCTGGTATCAATCAGCAGCATGGCAGGATTGAGGGCGAAGGCATAGGGTACAATAAAGGCACCGATTGCCAGCTTCGTGGAGACCAGGGCCGTTTTCATGGGGTTGGCCTGGGCAATGGCAGCGCCGGCATAGGAAGCCAGGGCAACCGGAGGCGTCAGGTCGGCAACAATCCCGAAGTAGAAAACGAAGAAGTGGGCGGCTACGATGGGTACACCCATACGGACCAGAATGGGCGCGCAGGTAGCTGCCATAATGCAGTAGGTAGCGGTAGTGGGAACGCCCATGCCCAGAACAATGCAGCAAATCATGGTCAGAAACAGAGCGATAAAGGTACTGCTGCCCGCAAGAACAACAATGCCATTGATAATCATGTTGGCAAGGCCGGTCATGGTAATGGTTCCGGCAATGATACCCGCCACGCCGCAGGCAGCCGCCACGGTGATGGTTCCCTGACCGCCGGCGGCCAGGGCCTCCAGCAGGCGCATGGGAGTGATCCGGGTCTCACGGCTGAAGAGCGTCACGAAAATGCAGGCTACGATGGACAGAGCTGCGGCGTACTGAATGCTCCGCTGGCTGGTACCCACGAGATAAATAAGAAGCAGCAAGGGCAGCAGCAGGTAGGTCTTCTTCAACAGGGGCTTGATTTTGGGCAGCTCTTCCTTACTCAGACCCTTGAGCCCCAGCTTCTTCGCTTCCAGATGGACGGAAATGAAAATACCGGTAAAGTACAAAACCGCGGGAAGAATGGCCTTTGTAATGATCTGGCTGTAAGGCAGCTGGACATAGTCCGCCATCAGGAACGCCGCCGCACCCATAATGGGGGGCATGATCTGTCCGCCGGTGGAAGCGGAGGCCTCCGCGGCGGCCGCGAACTCCGGAGAATAGCCGGTCTTTTTCATCAGAGGAATGGTTACGGAACCGGAGCCCACGGTATTGGCAACGGAAGAGCCGGACACGATCCCCTCAAAGGCGCTGGCAACCACCGCAACCTTGGCGGGCCCGCCGGAGAAGCCGCCCACGAAAGCGTTGGCGATTTCAATAAAGAACTCCGCAATGCCGGTACGCTCCAGGAAGGCGCCGAAAATGATGAACACCACAATAAACTTGGAGCACACATTGATGGGCGTGGAGAGAATACCCTCCTTGCTGTAAAACAGGTAACGCACGGTATAGGTAATCCGTCCCCACAGAGATGGGTTGGAAAGGCCCACCGTCAGAGCATAGGCCAGGAAGCACAGAGCCACAATCAGGATGGGCACGCCCACACTCCGGCGGCACACCTCGCACAGGGAGGCGATGCCCAAAAGACCAATCACGATCTGATACCAGGCAAAATTGCTTCCCTGCTGGATGATTGACACAGCGTTAAAAGAGAAATAAAGGAAAGAGCCTACGCCAAGAGTCATCAGAACAATATCATACCAGGGGATGTAATTCGGTTTTTGTTTTCCCTTTCTGGCGGGAAATACCAGATATCCCAGCAGAATGATCAGGGCAACAAAGGTTGTCAGCCGCAGTTCTTCCAGCCAGCTGGTAAACAGGGTCACATACAGACAAAACAGAGAAAAGCCGGCAAGTATGCAGTTGACGGCAAATCTGGGCTTCCCTTCCCAGATACGGACATTGGATTCCCGGTCATATTTCTTCATTACGGATTCCAGGTCCATGGGCTCCTCGGAAAGCGCAGATTTCTTTTTAAACAAATTCATTCATGGCACCTCCTGGCTTGTGGAAATGGCCGCAGCATCCATGCCGCGGCCATCCCCTGTTACGGATTCTCTTTCATCAGGCTGTGGGGACCGTGAAGCCCTGCTCAGCAAAGTACCGGGCCGCGCCGGGATGGAACGGAGCGGTCATGCCGCTGGTGGCATTCGCGATGCTCAGCTCAGCGCCCTTGCCGT
>CAMEIK010000059.1 GCA_945918315.1 uncultured Clostridia bacterium | reverse complement strand
TCATACTGGCTGAAAGGAATCGTTGATCCGAATTAAGAAACAGCCTTATTTTTCTTTTTTCTGCCCAATGCCAGCACAGCTGCTGCAGCAGTCATCACCCAGAACACACAGACGACAATATAAAGTGCGGTCTTCCACACAGGTGTGACTGTCAGAATCTCCGCATCTCCAACATTCATCGCATTGGAACGGGTCACGGAATACACAATATTTTTCATAGCATTGTGGACAGCGCTTGCAATAGCCGGGTCATTTTCGCTGTTGTCCAAGGTGCCCATGTTACCCTTCTGTCCGCACCAGAAATCCTGGCCTGCCAGCAGACCCATCCGATAATCCATCCATTTTGCATTCATGGACATATCCGTGATCGCAGCTCCCTGCATGCCCCATTCTTTTCTCAGGACTTCGGTCATCAGACCGTAGTGGCTTCCGCTCCAAACAACACCAATTCGGTTGAAGCTGGACATAACATTCATGGCACCGCCGCGAATCGCCCCCTCGAAGGCTTCCAGATAGAGCTCACGGATAGACTGTTCATTGGCCCATACGCTGATGCCGTAACGGCCCTCCTCCTGGTCATTCAGAGCAAAATGTTTGACAAATGCCAGCGCCCCTTTACTGCGGATGCCCTGCACCTGAGCAGCCGCGATTTCTCCGGTCAGCCATCCATCCTCGGAGTAGTATTCGTTATGTCTACCCAGATACTGGCTCCGGTGAATGTTCAGTCCCGGGGCATAGATTCCGACGACTGAAGTTTTATCGTCATTTTGGTTGCTGTGCATCATGTCTTCGCCCATGCATTCACCGACCAGCCGGGCCAGCTCCCGGGAGTAGGAAGCTGCGATAACATCCTCCGAGGTAAATGCCATGCCACTGGAACCGCCCATTAGGCTCTTGGTATAACCGGTGGGACCATCCGCCTCCATGGTAGCCGGCAGGTTAATCGCCGGGAGCGCATGCGTGTTGTAGGCACCATTGTAGATGGTATCCAGCATATCCGCATAATTGATCTGACTGATGAGATCATCCCATGCTGTATTCTCGTAATCCGTTTCCACGAAATCAATGGCTTTCAGGCTTCCGGAGATTCCGGATTGGGGAACCTGCGCATCCGCCCAGTACCGCTCTTTCATTCTTTCAACAATGGATGTGCGTTCATCCGCATTGTGGGTAAGACCGTCCACCCACATAGCATCCGAAACAAACAGCTTCTGGGGCGTAGGATAGGTACCGACCCAATCCCTGCGGGATAAATAGGTCACGGTTTGGCCGTCAGCACCTGCATAGTAATTCAGGTCTGCATTGTCAAACTGATTGGTGATTGCCTCCCCTGTATAGGAAGACACCGCATAAGTTGTCGTGTCCAAAGTGTCCACCGACCAGACCGCAGTGAGCGCCGGGTTTCCGTTGCCACTCATACGGGCAGAGTCTGCACCCTTTGCCGCAAGGATGTTATTGATTGCATTGTGTGCATCTGTTCCAACTGTGAAATAATAATCTCCGGCATCCAGGATATAGGTCCTGGCCAGATTGCTGTCATAGCTGGTCAAATCATCCTTGCGTATCTCGATGAAATAATGCTCTGTTTTTCCCGCTTCGATCATTTTCTTATCAAAGCCACAGATCTCAACAGAGGCTTTTTCCACGCCATTATCCCGGTCATATTGGGTGTATGGGGACTGGAAATAGATCTGAACCGTATGCTTTCCATCTACGCTCCCGGTATTGGTCACATCTACCTCCGCAACAATGGTATTCCCACAGTCTTTGATTTGGAAATTGGAATAGGCGAAGGTGGTATAGCTGAGACCGCTTCCGAAGGGGAAGGCTACCACATCCTCATAGCGGAAATCCCCCGCATTCCCCTGCCCCAGCACAAAATCCTCATAGCGGGTCTCGAAATACCGATAGCCCACATAAATGCCTTCCTGATAGACAACATAATTCATATTACATTTATCAATACCGGAATCGTTGTTATTCTGAGCCTCCGCAAGGCCAAGCTCCTCTGCATTGGCGTAAGGAAAAGCATCATAGTTCTGCATGGCCGGAGATGCATGATTATCTTTCTGGAAGGTATCCACGATCCGCCCTGAGGGGTTGACCTTTCCAGCCAGGATATCCGCCACCGCAGGAATACCATTCAGCCCCAGATTACCAACCCACAGCAATGCATCTATCTCATAATCATCCAGGAAATCCAGTTGCAGTGTGCTGGAGGAATTGAGCAGGACAATAATCTTCTTGAAGACTCCCTCCTGCTTCAGTCGGGTCAGATTTTCCAGCAGCTCCCGCTCCTCTGCGCAAAGCTGCAGATAATCACCATCGGTCATATAGGGCTGCAGTGCTTCCAGACCATACGGAAGATCGGCACCCTCGCCCGAAGAACGGGAAAGGAGCACAATTGCAGCGTCACCGTAATCCGGGAAGGTCGCCTTCACAGCTTCGGGATATTTCTCCCACGGAATCTCGTTGATCCGATACTGATCCGGGCTTCCGCCGGAAAGCTTCGCGTTGACACGTTTGTATCCGGAGGTCTTATAAAACTTCCAGAGTTCCTGATTGACACAACCGGAAGAAAAGCTGTCCTGCAGAGCCGCATACAGGCTTACCGCGTCTCCAGTCGCCATAAAGGCAGAGCCGATTCCCGTCAGAACCGGGTCCGCAGCAGACTGAGAAAACAGGGACATTTTGGAATCTGCAGCCAGGGGCAGTGCATTGTTTTTGTTGACCAGCAGCGCCGCTCCTTCCGCCTCAACCTGGCGGCAAACAGCCATATCGTTGGCTACCAGTTCCTCTTCCGACTCATAATCGGTCCAGTAGAAAATCTGTGCGTTCTCTCCGGGAATGATTTTCTGCGTCTGCGCATTGAGCGCCGCATTGATCATTGTTTCATAATAAGCCGTCACCGGTATGGCTGCAGTTAGAACGATGCTTAACAGTGCCAGAATCGCGGCAACTGGAACCCATGGGTTTCTCTTTTTCATCTTTATACCTCCAAGATTTATGTCATACAATAAGTATGCTCCCCCTCCTGCAGGGGCATCTCTCTGCCGTCCGGAAGCACCAGAGTACCGCCGGAGACAGCTGTGACTGTCAGGTTATTGCCATCCTTCCTCACCGTGATAATGCCCTTGGGCGTATAGACGGAGCAGGAATAGCTATCCAATATATTTGACGGCACAATATCGTAGGTTTCGTAGCCGCCGGAGGTGGGCTGGATACCCGCCACATATTTTGAAAGGATATACATAGGCGCTGCGCTCCAGCCATGGTTGAAGGTACCGATGGGTGCAGAGAACTTTTCCCAGAGGGTATCGTATTCATCCTTCAGCATCCCGTCATACCTGTCCAGCATTCTCCGGACTGCCAGGTCCTGCCGCCCCATAACGCATAGGGCTTCCAGGACGTACTTCTCGCAGAAGGGACTGGCTTCATAAGTGGACATAATGACATCACAGATCAGGTCGTAGTCCTCCTCCCCTGCCAAACCGGACAGCGCCAGCATGGCATTGGCTCGGTCATCGATATACTTGCTGTCCGGGTGCTTGAAGCCCGCAGGGGTATAATAGGCATCGCGGAAATTCGCTTTGATAGATTCCATCCGTTCCGTCAGGAAGGCCGCATCGTCCTCAATTCCCAAATCCGCAGCCAGCTTCTGTGTCAGGTTCAGGGCATAATAATAGAAACCGACCTGAAGCAAATTGGCATCGATCTTATCGCCCCAATCGTTCCATGTCCAGGAACCGGGTCGGTAAACGGGCAAACCGTTTTCCATTTCATACAGCTTCAGATAGTTGACGAATACACGATAATAGTCCGTCATGGTCTTTTCATCACCGGAGGCCAGCCAGTAATGGTAGGCACTGGTCATAAACGCCAGGCTCTGATTGGGAATCTCCTGGGGCTTTACCGAGGGAGCCCGGCTGGGGATGGCACCGGTGTCCGTGGTCCAGCCGATGCAGGCAAGGATTGCTTTCTTTGTCATATCCAGACCACCCTGGTCATAGCCGTAGAGAGCGGCATCGATCTGGTTGGATGCGTCGCCCATATAAGGGCCCCGTTCCCGTTCGGGACAATCCATATAGGTGTCACGCATACAGATCGCAACCGTGTTCAAGCTTTCCTGCCAGAGCTGATTCAGTTCTTCATTTTCAGAAGAAAACGCCCCGACCCATTCGCCGTTAAATTCACTTTTGCGGTAACCCAGTGCTGTGAATTTCACACCGGCCTCTGCTTCGATATAAAGCTTTGACCCGCTGCGCCATGCGTAATTCTCAAATTGCTGTGAGCCCTCCGCAGTAACATAGGTGTCTTTGAAATTGGGATTGTTGTCGCTGTCCACATAGCTGTCGGTATAGATCGTCAGCCGCTTTCCCGCAGGAGCTTCCAGCGCAAAATACGGGGTAAACTGAATATTTCCGGGAAGAAACAGTTCCAAAGTCGTGTCTTCTGTCAATTCCCTGCCGACATAATCGGCGGAGTTTGCATAATCTGTAATTCCATCAAACTTGATGGGATTCGTCATTGCCCGGTACAGTGCGCCAAAGGGCAGCTCTCCTGGTTTGCCAATCAGCACCGCATTTTCCCATGCACTGTCATCATACCCAGGTTCCATAAAAGCCCCAAGATCATCCCGGGCATCAAAATAGAGATTCCGCTCCGCCAGCATGGACATTTGCATATAATTGGGATAATCCTTACCGGCAGTGACGCGATTCTTGTAGCCGGTATGCCTCGCTGCCTTCCAGGAGGTATCCGACACGATACGCTGTCCCTGGACTTCCATCTCAAAAATCATGCCCGCCTGATTGTAGTCGTCCCCTTCATCATCCTGTGCAAACGGAACAATGGAGCCGTCACCGGAACGCCCATTGAAGGCAACCAGCATGGCGATGGTGTTTTCGCCTTTCTGGAGGTTCAAGGGAATCTCGTCATAGTAGCTGTCATAGGGCGTAGGGCCGCGCTTGAGGGAACCATCCAGTACCACCATCTCCCCATTGAGGAACAGCACATACTTGTCCACCGCCGAGATACAAGCCATAGCCGTCACCTCAGCATCCACCGCAACGGTTTTACGGAATGCCACATAGCTGTCATCGCTGCAGCCTTTGGTCCAGATCCAGTTGGCCGTCCAATCACTCTTGCGATAGTCCTCGATTGCAGACAAGTAGGGAAGATTGGAACGATCAGGCTCTCCCCGTTCCGGAGCCTGCTGCACTGTCTGCACCGGCGTCGTTGTTTCCACGGTTGTATTCTGTCCGCAGCCAACCAGGGAAAAGACACTTGCCGCAGCCAGAGCCATGCACAAAACCTTTTTTGTCAGTATGTTTTTCATGCTGTACGCCTCCTATTTATCCTTGTAACAGAATAATACATCCGTGAGCAGGGAGAAAGGGAATGCGCATAACCTTATTACTGTACAGCATAACCTGATGCTTCCATGCCTTGCATACCAGACACGCACAGTGTATAATACGCAATGGTAAAAAACAGAAAGCAGATGGTAAAAATGAAGCAGCAGGCAGTGAATCCATTTCTTCCCAGCTGGGAATATATTCCCGATGGGGAGCCCCGGATATTTCATGACCGAGTCTATCTCTATGGCTCCCATGACCATTTTGGCGCCCCCATCTTCTGCGTGGGAGACTATGTCTGCTGGTCAGCGCCGGTGGATGATCTGGCGGATTGGCGCTACGAAGGTGTTATTTACAAAAGAAATCAGGACCCCAAAAACGCTCTGGGACTGCATCTGCTGTTTGCGCCGGACGTGGTGCAGGGTACGAATGGGAGATATTATCTTTATTATGCTTTTGATTTTTTGGGCATGATTGGCGTGGCCGTCAGCGAGAATCCCGTTGGTCCCTTTCAGTTTTATGGCCATGTCCATTACAAGGACGGCACGATTTGGGGAAGAAGAAAGGGAGATCAGTTTCCCTTCGATCCAGGCGTACTGGTGGACGATGACGGCTCTGTATACCTCTACTCTGGATTCTACCAGTCCATTCCTGCCTTGGCCAGCGGCTTCCGAAAGCTGAGAAGCGATGGCGGTGTGGTTGTGGCTTTGGAAAAGGATATGGTTACCATTCGGAAAGAGCCTAAGCTGCTGTTCCCAAAAGCAGGGCCGGGTTCCTTCCCAAACCACGAGTTTTTCGAGGCTAGTTCCATTCGCAAAGACGGCAGCAAGTACATTTTCACCTATTCCTCCCGTCATAATCACGAACTTTGCTACGCAGTAAGCGATTACCCGGATCGGGATTTCCGGTTTGGCGGCACTCTGGTTGACCAGGGAGATCTGTTCCTGAACGGAAACGAGGAGGAAAACGGAGCATCCAACTATCTGGGAAATACCCACGGCGGGATGCTGAACATCGGCGATGACTGGTATATCTTTTACCACCGTCAGACCAATCAGCATTCCTACAGCCGTCAGGCTTGCGCAGAAAAGCTGGAGCATTTGGCCCCCGGGGTGTTTCGTCAGGCGGAAGTCACCAGCTGCGGTCTCAACGGCACCCCGCTCATGGGTACCGGAAAGTACGAAGCCCGCATCGCCTGCAATCTTTGGAGCAAACATGGTGCAGCCAGATACGATCGGAAATTCAACAAAAGAATCCACCCGTTCTTCACCCAGACGGGAAAAGACCGCATGGAAAACGGAGATCAGTATATTGCCAATCTGCGGGATGGAGCCGTGGCAGGGTTCAAATATTTTCAGTTTACAGAGGGAAACACAATCAGAATCACACTCAGTGGGAAAGCCGAAGGAAGCATCGAGATTGCCCATACCCCTGATTTTGTGACAACCATTTCATCCATCCCGATTCATGTTCAGGGAAGCACTTTGGAAATTCAAGGACCTTTCAACCCTTCGGCAGGTACGCAGCCACTGTTTTTTCGTTTTATCGGGAAAGGAGCGGTT
>CAMEIK010000058.1 GCA_945918315.1 uncultured Clostridia bacterium | reverse complement strand
CGCTGCTGTATTAGGCCCTTATAGGGCCTGTGCAAGCCACCGGCTTCGCCGGTGGCATTTGGATTATAACTTTGCGGAAAAATATAACTTGAATCCAATGCAGCAAAGAGAGCAAAAAATGACGCAGCCCAGAATCGTCAGCCCCACTGTCATGCTGAAATAACCGCCGATGCACACCGCGGCAAGACCGCCAATGAGAAATACCTGCATTGCGGTGCCCCGGGCGGTGGTATAAATCTTCTCCGTACGCTCATCATTGGTTTTGATGTACAGTTTTTTTAGCATCTTGTCGTCGCTGATTGCCCGAAGATTCCGTGCCAGGAAAAAGACCATCAGCAGCAGAATACCGGCTGCCGCGCCTGTGCAAAAGCCCTGCCAGAAATCCTGCCAGTGTTCCGATGCCTCCGGCTTGGGAAGGGTAATGAGATTTCCGTCCATGGCAATCACCATGCAGAACAAAGCCAGAATACCGCAGCCAATGGCAATGAGGGCGTTCTGCATTTTCAGTTTTTCACGATATTGTTCCATTTTCATTCCTCCAGATCCGAAAAGTCAAAGACTTCTTCGATGGTCAGTCCGAAGACCCGGGCGATTTTGTAGGCAAGGGGCAGGGAAGCGGTATACTTTCCCACCTCGATAGAGGTGATGGTCTGCCGGGTGGTACCAACCAGGTCGGCCAGCTCCTCCTGTGACAGCTTGCGTGCCTTGCGAAGCTCACGGATGCGTGTTTTCATAGAGGACTCCTTCATAAAATGCTAAGTTAACTTTGCAAAAATAAAATAGCATACTTTGCAAAAAATGTCAAGCAGGCTTTGCAAAAAATCTTTACAATATTTTAGCCGGGAGCATCCGCTCCCGGCTTTTGAAATTAAACTTTGAAGCTGTCCTTCAGGCTGACGGAACGGTTGAAGACCAGGTGCTCCGGTGTACAGTCCTTACTGTCGGGGCAGAAGTAGCCCAGACGCATAAACTGATAGGAGGCGGGAGCCTTGGCGTTTGCCAGAGAGGCTTCGACCTTGCATCCGGTCAGCACCTCCAGGGAGTTGGGGTTCAGGCAGCTGAGGAAATCCTTCCCCGCGGCATCGGGGTCGGGATCGAGGAACAGATTGTCATACTGCCGCACCTCGGCATCCCGGCAGGTATCGGCATCCACCCAGTGAATGGTAGCGCCCTTGACCTTCCGGCCGTCGGCGGGATTGCCGCCCCGGCTTTCGGGGTCGTAGGTGGCAAGGACCTCGGTGACATTGCCGTTTTCATCCTGCACGCAGCCGGTACAGGTGATCAGGTAGGCGCCCTTCAGACGGCACTCGGGTCCGTTGGGGAAGAGCCGCTTGTACTTGGGAATGGGGGCGGGGAGAAAATCGTCGGCTTCAATCCACAGGTTCCGGGAGAAGGTTACTTCCCGTGTGCCGGCATCGGGATCACCCGGATTGTTTTCCACCAGGAAGGTTTCGGACTGTCCTTCAGGATAATTGGTGATGGTGAGCTTCACAGGCTTCAGCACCGCCATGACCCGCTGGGCGGTTTCATTCAGATCCTCCCGGAGGCAGTGCTCCAGGAACGCGTACTCGATGGTGTTGGGGGACTTGGCCACACCTACCCGGTCACAGAAATTGCGGATGGAGGCAGGGGTATAGCCCCGGCGGCGCAGGCCACAGAGGGTGGGCATTCTGGGATCGTCCCAGCCGGAAACATAGCCGTTTTCTACCAGGGCCCGGAGCTTGCGCTTGCTGAGGACCGTATGGTCAATGCCCAGCCGGGCGAACTCAATCTGCCGGGGATGGCTGGGAACGGAGACATTTTCCACCACCCAGTTGTAAAGAGGCCGGTGGTTCTCAAACTCCAGCGAGCACAGGGAGTGGGTGATTCCCTCCAGAGCATCCTGAATGGGGTGGGCAAAGTCATACATGGGGTAGATGCACCATTTGTCACCCTGACGGTGATGGTGCATATGCCGGATGCGGTAGATAACGGGGTCGCGCATATTGAAGTTGCCGGAGGCAAGGTCAATTTTGGCCCGGAGGGTATAACGGTTATCCTCAAATTCGCCGGCACGCATCCGGGCGAACAGGTCCAGGCTTTCCTCTATGGGCCGGTCCCGCCAGGGGGACTTGGCAGGGGTATCTACATCGCCCCGGTATTCCTTGAACTGCTCGGGGGTCAGCTCGCAGACGTAGGCCAGGCCCTTTTTGATCAGCTCCACAGCGTATTCGTAGTCCTTTTCAAAGTAGTCGGAACCGTAATAGAACCGATCACCCCAGTCAAAACCCAGCCAGTGAATATCCTCCTGGATGGCTTCGACAAACTCCACATCCTCTTTGGTAGGATTGGTGTCATCCATCCGCAGATTGCACATTCCGCCGTATTTCTCGGCAGTTCCGAAATCGATGATCAGAGCCTTGCAGTGACCGATGTGCAGATAGCCATTTGGCTCCGGCGGAAACCGGGTATGGACCGTCTGCCCGGCATACTGCCCGCCGGGGGCAATGTCCTCATCAATAAACGCGTGGATGAAATTCTTGCTCTCTGTAACTTCAGCCATAGATGAAAACCTCTCTTTCGTAATGGGCCCCATGCATCCAAAATAACAATGAGCCATTCTCTTTTTGGTAATTATACCCCAAATCTTTTCGGTTTGCAACAAGTATTCCGCCCATAATCGGCAGATTCAGCCCGAATAGATGTGTGTATTTTTCACAGGAACAGGAAAATATGAAGAATCGGAAAACAAATTAAGAAATCTTAAATTTTGTGGTTGTCATTTTGGCCGGGATACGTTAGAATATACGGTGATAAGCGCCGGGCTGCGGGCCGGCGGGAAAAGAAGGAGGTTATGTTTTACGGACATGAAATATAAGAGAATCCTGTTGAAGGTCAGCGGCGAAGCCCTTGCGGGGGACGGGCACCGGGGCCTGGATTTTACTGTCATCCACGAAGTCTGTGAAGCCATCCGGCAGTGCCGGGACCTGGGGGTTCAGGTTGGGCTTGTGATCGGCGGCGGCAATTTCTGGCGGGGCGTTAAGGACGGCGCCGACAAGATGCAGCGCTCCCACGGCGATGCTATGGGTATGCTGGCCACCGTTATGAACTCCATTGCGGTTGCGGACGCTCTGGAGCACCATGGGGTTGAGGCCCGGGTGCTGTCCGCTGTGGAAATGAATAAATTTGCCGAGTATTTTACGAGGGATGCTGCCGACCGCTACCTGAACGAGGGAAAGGTGGTCATCTTTGCCGCCGGTACGGGCAATCCTTATTTCTCCACGGACACCGGCGCGGTGCTCCGGGGCGTGGAAATCGAGGCAGACGCGATTTTGATGGCGAAAAATGTGGACGGAATTTACTCCGCGGATCCCAACGTGGACCCTACGGCCGTGAAGTTTGACACCCTTACCTATGACGAGGTTCTGGCCCGGCATCTGAAAGCTACGGATACCACCGCCATGACCCTTGCTATGGACAACCATATGACCCTTGTCTGCTTCGCTCTTAAGGATCCTCAGAACATTGTTCGGGTGGTCCGGGGCGAGAAAATTGGAACGATCGTGAAGGAGGATTAAGCGATGAACGTGGATTTTAAGGAATTCAGAAGAAAGATGGACAAAACCATGGAGCACCTGGGCGAGGAGTTTAACTCCGTCCGTGCCGGGCGTGCCAACCCCAAGGTGCTGGATCGGATTACGGTGGAATACTACGGAAGCGAAACCCCGCTGAACGGTGTGGCTTCCATTTCCTCTCCCGATGCCCGTACCCTTGTGATTCAGCCCTGGGACACAAAGATTCTGAAGGAGATCCAGAAAGCGATTCAGGCTTCCGATCTGGGCATTAATCCTCAGAATGACGGCCGTGTGATTCGTCTGGTGTTCCCTCAGCTTACCGAGGAGCGCCGCCGGGACCTGACCAAGCAGGTTCGCAAATATGCCGAAGAAGCCAAGGTTGCTCTGCGCAATCTCCGCCGGGATGGCATGGACTACGTGAAGAAGCTGAAGAAAAACAGTGAAATCACTGAGGACGATCAGAAGAAGGCGGAAAAGGATCTGCAGGATCTGCTGGATCAATATATCAAAAAAGTGGATGCCGAGCTTGCGGCCAAGGAAAAGGAACTGATGGCCATCTGACCACAGGCAAAGTATCCTGAGTTGTGAAGCGAAGCGAAGAACCTCCTCCTTTCGGGATTCTTCGCTTCGCTTACGGCAGTAAAAGAATGAAAAAGAGGTGCGCGTATGGCGCTTGCCGATACACAGACGGTCCCCGTACCAAAGCACATTGCCATTATTATGGATGGCAATGGCCGCTGGGCTAAGAAGCGGGGGCTTCCCCGTACTGCCGGACACGCGGCCGGTGCGGAAACATTCCGGCGCATCGCCAACCATTGCCGCCGACTGGGCGTGCGGTATCTGACGGTGTATGCCTTTTCAACGGAAAACTGGAAGCGTTCTTCTGAGGAAGTGGCGGGGATTATGAAACTACTTCGCCGCTACCTGGAGGAGGCTTTGGAAGATATGGATAAGAATCGGGTATGCTTCCGGTTCTTTGGGGACCTGTCCCGTCTCAGTCCGGAGCTGCAGACCCTTTGCCGGGAGGCGGAGCGGGAGTCCACAGATTATGATGTACAGGTTAATTTTTGCCTGAATTACGGTGGAAGAGATGAAATCCTCCGGGCGGCAAAACTCTATGCTGCCGACCTGGCTGCGGGAAAAGCGGACCCGGACCTGACAGAGGAAGGCTTCTCCCGGTATCTCTATTCTGCCGGCGTTCCGGACCCGGAGCTGATTATCCGTCCCTCCGGGGAGATGCGTACCAGCAATTTCCTGCTGTGGCAGTCGGCATATTCGGAGTATGTGTTTATGGATGTCCTGTGGCCCGACTTCCGGGAAGAGGACTTGGATCGCGCGATTATGGAATATACCCGGCGCAACCGCCGGTTTGGAGGGACATAGAGAAAATGAAAACAAGAGTCATTGCCGCTGTCATACTGGTGCCGATCCTGCTCGCGATTGTGCTTGCGGCGCCGAAAATAGTGTTTGCCATTGTTTTTGGTCTGCTGCTTGCCCTGGGGGTTTACGAGCTGCTTTACCGTACCGGCCTTGTGGTCCATATCCGGCTGGTGATTTACTCTTCTTTGATGGGCTTTGCCGCCGCGATATGGAGCTACTTTGGTGCGGTGGAGAGCTATGCGCTGATTGGAGTGCTGGTATTTTGGATTCTCCTGTTTTCCGAGATGATGGCTGATCATGTAAAGGTCAGTGTGGAGATGCTGGGCCTTTGCTTCCTGGGAGGCTGTGTTGTTCCATACCTTCTCAGCGCGCTGATCCGGATTCTGAATATGACTACCGGACGGTTTATGATTCTTGTTCCCTTTGTGATTGCGTTCCTCAACGATGCCGGGGCCTATTTTGTGGGACTGCGGTTCGGTAAGCATAAGCTTGCCCCGGTTGTCAGCCCCCATAAAACCATCGAAGGTGTGTTCGGCGGCGTTGCTTCCGCGATGGTTGGCATGGTGCTGTACGCTCTGATTCTGGATTTGGCATTTTCGTTCCGGGTCAACTATGGTTACGCGGTGCTGTACGGTCTTCTTGGCTCTGCTGCCGGTGTGTTCGGCGATTTGAGCTATTCCGTGATCAAGCGGCAGACCGGCATTAAGGACTACGGCTATCTGATTCCCGGCCACGGCGGCTTCCTGGATCGTTTCGATTCCATCACCATTGTTGCGCCTCTGATGGAGGCACTGATTCTTTTGATGCCCATGGCGGTATAATGAGAGGAAAACCATGGTAAAATGTGTTAGTATTCTGGGTTCTACCGGCTCTATTGGACGGCAGACGCTGGATGTGATCTCCCGGTTGCCCGGCATCCGGGTTGGCGCGCTGACCGCCGGAAAAAGTGTGGAGCGAATGGAGGCCCAGTGCCGTGCATTTCATCCTCAGCTTGCGGTTATGGCAACACCGGAGGCGGCCCAGGCTCTGTCGGACCGGATTCAGGACCTTCCCATTCGGGTGTCTTACGGCGAAGCGGGGCTCATGGAAGCCGCGGCGCTTCCTGAGTCAGACTGCGTGATCACCGCTGTTGTGGGCATGGTTGGACTGAAGCCCACCCTTGCCGCCATCCATGCCGGAAAGCGGATCGGTCTTGCCAATAAGGAGACGCTGGTATGCGCCGGGGAGCTTGTGATGGCGGAGGCGGAAAAGTATGGCGCCGAGATCATTCCTGTAGATTCGGAGCATTCCGCGATTTTTCAGTGCCTGATGGGCTGCTCCGACCGCAGGGAAGTCAAGCGTCTGCTTCTGACCTGTTCCGGAGGCCCCTTTTTTGGAATGTCCCGGGAAGACTTGAATACTGTAACAAAGGCGGATGCCCTGCGCCATCCCACCTGGAAAATGGGCCCTAAGATTACGGTTGACTGTGCGACCCTGATGAACAAGGGGCTGGAGGTCATAGAAGCCATGCGCTTATACCGGCTGCCGGCGCACAAGGTGGATGTTCTGATCCATCGGCAGAGTATTGTCCACAGCCTGGTGGAATTTACCGATGGGGCGGTCATGGCCCAGCTGGGGGTGCCGGATATGCGGCTTCCCATCCAGCTTGCCCTGACATTTCCCGCAAGAACCGCCTGTCCGGTGGAACCCTTGGATTTGACCGCCTGCCCGCCCCTTTCCTTCCAGGAGCCCGACACGGAAAGCTTCCCTTGTCTTTCCCTGGCCCGTGACTGCGCCATAGCCGGAGGAACGGCCTGTCCTGTCCTGAATGCTGCCAACGAGGTGGCTGTTGGCCTGTTTTTGGAGGACAAAATCGGGTTTTACGATATCTACCGCCTGGTTTCCGGTGCGGCGGATCGGGTCCCCTATGTAAAGAAGCCTACGCTTGAGCAGATTCTGGATGCCGACCGGCTGGCTAGAGCGGAAGTGTTGGAATCTCTCCGGCGCATTGGGTGAATAAAAAAGCATTTCTTTTTTGAGGCATATCTATGAGCGTTATTTTTGCGATTATCCTTTTCAGCTTCTT
>CAMEIK010000057.1 GCA_945918315.1 uncultured Clostridia bacterium | reverse complement strand
GTAACATGAGCGAGAAAATCAGTTGGGAAACCGTGATGGTCTATAACATCCTCAAGAATCTCGTCTATACCGGAACGCTCGTCAGCCACAAAATGAAGTCCTGCGGAGTTGGCTCAAGGCGGCAAGTTCCCAATGAGCCGATTATCGTAGAAGGAACCCATGAAGCCATTGTCAGCAAGGAGGATTTTGAGCTTGCTCAGAAGGTCATTCGAGGCGGTGAAAGAAATCCCACACGCAAGCAGCATGACTATCCGCTCAAGGGACTCGTTCGCTGCGGCAACTGCAAGCGCGTGATGACACGCCGAAAGAACAAGGCTGGCATTCGATACTTCCAGTGCATTCACTCGGTCAACAACGGAAACACAGACTGTCCGGTTGGCAGGAGCTTTCCGGAAATGGATATTGAGAAGGTTGTCTTCCATGCCATTGCTCAGTTTCTCGCTTTGGCACAGAAGGAAGCAGTCCAAAACCGAGAAGTCGGTGATCTTCGGAAATCTGCCATCAAGGAATGTGCTGATAAAATCCGTACTCTCCAAAAGCAGAACGAGCAGCACAAGGCGTCCAAGCTGAGGCTCTACGAAAAGTACGCAGCCGGAAGTATCACGAAGGAAGCGTACATTCAGCAAAAGGCGGCAACGGACACGAAAATTGCTGAAAACGATGAAGCAATCCAGCGCAGTCACGAACGGATGAAGGAGCTTGACTCCGAGACCTCCTGTTCGGATGAAAAGCTGGATGCTGTCTGCGATCAGTACGCCGACTGCAAAGCTCTGACCTATGAGCTGACCCACGCATTCATTTCTGCGGTCTACATTTACGATCTCGACAACATAGAAATCGTCTGGAAGTTCAAGGACTTCCTCACTACATCAGAAGGAGAAGCCAAATGAAAGTATTTCTTTATATCCGCGTTGCCTGTGCGGATCAGCTTGCGGCAGCAAGCCAGCGTGAAGAGCTGGAACGCTATGCGAAGGATAAGGACTATGAGGTAGCTGCTGCGGTGGCAGCAGACGGCATCTCCGGCGTCCATACGGAAGGCATCATGAACTTCCTGCTGAATGAAGCCAAGCGTCAGGGCATCGGCACGATTCTCACCCGTGACACCTCACGGATCAGCCGGGACACTTCCTCTTTCATGAGATTTGAGCGAAAGTTCAGAGAGAATGGCATACGGTTCGAGTATCTGTCCAAGCCTGACAACGAGCTTCCGGTCACTCCGATGATGGAGGCATTTGAGGCGGCGTATAAGAAACGTCGCACAAAGAACGGCAAAAGAGCATAGAGAAAACGCAAGCCGTTCACGGGTGGTTGTCCACCTATGAACGGCTTGTAAATTCTCAAAATTTTTTTAGTCCCTACTTGACACAAGAAGACATGAGCCGCTTCGGGCGGGACTATCTCAAGGTCGGCTTTTACACCGATGTCATGTTCAGAGACAAGGGTGTGCGCTTCATCGCTGTCAACAATGGTATCGACAGCGACAAGCAGGGGGATAACGATTTCACCCCGTTTTTGAACATTATGAACGAATTTTACGCCCGCGATTCCAGCCGGAAGATACAAGCCATTTTCAAGGCCAGGATGCAGGACGGCAAGCGCGTGTCCCCCAGCGTCCCCTACGGCTACCGCCGCGACCCGCAGGACAAACAACACCTGATTGTGGATGAAGAAGCTGCTGCCGTTGTCCGACGCATCTTCCAGATGGTGATTGACGGCTACGGCGTGAAGGGCATAGCGGACGCTCTGACTGCTGACAAGGTGCTGATACCCTCCGCCTATGCCAAGCTGCACAACCCGGAGAACGACCACAGCAAGGGCTTTCATGACCCCTGCCTTTGGTCAAGTACGGCAGTTGGCTACATTCTGGAAAAGCAGGAGTACATGGGGCATACCGTGTTAGGCAAGACCATCTGCGAGAACTACAAGACCAAGAAACGGCGCAAGGCCAAGCCGGAGGAATTGATGATTTTCCGCGACACCCATGAGGCCATCGTGGACGAGGAAACGTGGCAGCTCGCCCACCGTCTGAAGAAAACCATCCGCAAGCCCAGCTATCCAGACCGCCCCGCCAATCCGCTGACCGGGCTTCTCTACTGCGCCGACTGCGGACACAAGCTGACCCACCATCAGCCATCCCCCAGCAAGAAGAAGGTCTATGACGCTGATGATTACTATATCTGCGGGAATTACCGTCAGTTGACCCGTGACTGTACCATCCATTATATCAAAACTTCCACTATTGAGAAGCTGATACTGACGGCGATCCGTGAGGTGAGCGCCTACGTCCGGGAGGACGAGAAAGAGTTTATCCGCATCGTGCGGGACGCCGCCAGCGCGGGGCAAGAGCAGACCGCCAGGGAGCAGAAGAAGCGGCTCCGTCAGGTGGAGAAGCGAATTGCCGAACTTGACGAGTTAATCAGGAAACTGTATGAGGGGAACGCCACCGGGAAGATACCCGACAAGCATTTCAACCGTCTGCTGGTGGAGTACGACACTGAGCAGAACGCATTGGAGCAGGAGGCAGCGGAACTGAAAGAGGGCATCACCGCCCAGGCCGAGGACGGCATGAGGGCGCAGAGGTTTGTTTCCCTTGTGCGGCGATACACCAACTTTGACGAACTGACCGCCCCCATGCTCAACGAGTTTATAGAGAAAGTCGTTGTCCATGAGGCCGACAAATCCACCGGGGACAGACGGCAGAAGGTTGATGTATATTTCAACTTCATCGGCTGTTTCGTTCCGCCTAAGCCGGAGGTCATTCTGACCGCCGTGGAAGAAGCAAAAGCACAAAAGGCGTTGGCGGCGCGGAACCGGGAACGGGAGCAAAACAAGCTGCGTATGCGCCGGGTGAGGGAGGCACAGCGGGCGGCAAAGGAGGCGGAGAAGGTCCCGCTTTCCCCAACTGTCTAAATCCCTGACGGAACGGAAGGACGCACTTCTATACATGGTCTGCGACCATGTATCGTGCGCTCTGCGAGGCGAAGGCCCTGACTTACGAAAGTCAGGGCCTTTTGCGTCGCTCCGCTCCGTACAAGGGGCTGCGCCCCTTGCGCCGCTTCGCGGCTATTCCTGCACACCTGTTAGAAGGGTGCAGACGCTTCGCATCCGCACCCTTCCAACAGGTATTATGTCCGTACCTTCTGAATCAACGCCTTGGCTTCGTCCTTCTTCAACACTTTGCCATACGACACCACTTTCCCATCCACCACCAGCGCCGGAGTAGTCATGACCCCGTAGGCGGCGATTTGCGTGAAGTCCGTCACATGGTCAATGGTCGTATCCATCCCCAGCTCCGTGAGGGCGGCACGAACAGCATCTTCCAGGGCGTTGCACTTGGCGCATCCGGTCCCCAGCACCTTGACCCCGGAAGCGGCTTTTGCCGTCTCTGCCTGTGCCATCGTTTCCGGGGTACAGTTGCCTCCACAACAGCAGGATTTTGTTTCTTCTTTCTTCTTACTGAACAGTCCCATAATTGATTCCTCCTAAAAATTTATATCAGCAAAAATTGGAACGCATTGAACAGATAGCCGACAATGATAATGCCAATGGTGCAGATGCTAATGAACAGCGCCAGCAGCTTCGGCTTCACGGCCTTGCGGAGCATAATCAAAGACGGCAGACTTAGCGTTGTGACAGCCATCATAAAGGACAGAATTGTGCCAAGCTGTGCGCCCTTGTAAAGCAGGGCCTCCGCCACCGGGATAGTGCCGAAAATATCCGCATACATGGGGACGCCCACCAGCGTGGCAAGGACAACCCCGAACGGATTGTTGCCGCCTAACACCGCTTCAATCCAGCTTTCCGGAATCCAGTTGTGAATGACCGCACCAATGCCTACGCCGACCAGGATATAAGGGAATACTTTCTTGAATGTGGAAACGACCTGTTCTTTCGCAAACTGAACTCGTTCCCGTTTGGTCAGTGTTGGGGATTCAATGTCCACGCCGCCAGCATTGCGGATAAATTCCTCAACATAAGGCTCCATGTGAAGTTTCTCAATCAGGGTGCCGCCTACCACGGCGATCACCAAGCCGACCAGCACATAGATGATTGCAACTTTAGCACCGAAAATGCTCATTAGGAGGATAAGGCTACCCAGGTCTACCATTGGGGAGGAAATCAGGAACGAGAATGTAACCCCCAGCGGCAACCCGGCACTGGTAAAGCCGATAAACAGCGGAATAGACGAGCAGGAACAGAAGGGTGTCACTGTACCCAGCAATGCGGATATGATGTTCGCACCAATGCCATGGAACCGCCCCAATATTCGCTTACTGCGCTCCGGCGGGAAGTAGCTTTGGATGTAGGAGATCACGAAAATCAAGAAGCACAGCAGTACCGTGATTTTGACCACATCGTACACAAAGAATTGGACGCTGCCGCCCAGCCGTGAGGCCGTATCCAGGCCCAGCAAAGAGAGCAGGTCCCCAATCAGCACATTCAGCCATTTCATTCCAAGAACCTGGTCCTGGATGAACAGCCACAGGGAACGAAGGATTTGCATGAGAGTACCTCCAATCAGATAATCATATCAAAATATTTTGATGTGTTGTGTCGAAAGAAAAGCCATCCCCGGACGATGGCTTTTCTCATCCACAGCAACGGTCCTGTTCTGTGCTGGGCGTTGTCAGAGACAGCAACAGTTCAACAGCGGCCTTGCTGCCCGTACTGCTCAGGCTGTAATGGGTCCATTTCCCTTCCTGACGGCTCACGACAATACCCGATTCGCATAGAATCTTCATGTGATAGGAAACGGCGGATTGTGCCATTCCCAACTGGTCCATCAAAACGCAAGCGCACTTCTCGCCGCCCCGAAGGAGGGAGAGGATTGCCAGACGCTTTGGGTCACACAAAGCCTTAAAGACTTTGGCGTGTTCCTGGTGGGCGTTATCCATTGTACTAACCTCACATCAAAATTATTTGATATGAGCAGTATATGCCAGACCAGGACTTTTGTCAACCCCCTATTTTCAAAAAATTTGATGTTTGGAATTTAATCAAAAAGGAGGCGATCACCTTGGAGGAATCGCGTGAAGAATTGCAGAAAGAGTATGACGAGGCTACTGTCAAAGCGGAGCAGTACCAGCATGAAGTTCAGCGGCTGGAAAACCGTATCCGCTACTATTCGGAGGGCGAGAGGAAGAAGCGTAACCACCGCCTTATCACCCGTGGCGCGGACGTGGAGAGTGTGGCACCGGAAGTACGAGGCATGAGCCAAACGGCATTTAGAATTTTGGTTGAGCAAATCTTTTCCCTGCCAGAAGTTGCCGCCCTGGTGCGCCACGCCATTGACCAGCAGGAGGGCGGATAATTGGCCCTGTTTCACTTTCACGTCACCCAGGTCAAGCGGAGCGCGGGACAGTCTATTGTCACGTCTGCCGCCTACCGCGCCGGAGAGAAACTTTACAGCGAATACTATGGCGAAGTCAGCGACTATACCCACAAGGGCGGCGTGGTCTGTTCAGACGTTCTTCTGCCGCCCCAGGCCCCCGCCGAGTACCAAGACCGCGCCACCCTCTGGAACGCCGTGGAGAAGGCCGAGCGCGGCAAGAAAGCCCAGCTTGCATATAGCTTTGACATTGCCTTGCAGAACGAACTTTCTCTTGACGAGAACATCGCTCTTGCAAGGCAATTTGTTTCAGAGCAGCTTGTGGGCCGGGGCATGATTGCCGACTTTGCCATCCACCAGCCGGACAAAGAGGACGGCGGTATTCCTAACCCGCACTTTCATGTCCTCTGCCCTATCCGACCCATTGAGCCAGACGGCAAATGGGGGTGCAAGCAGCGCCGCCGCTACCGTCTGGACGAGGATGGGAACCGCATCATGGGCGAGGACGGCAAACCCCTCTTTGACGCTGTTCCTACCACCGACTGGGGAAACCCGGAAACGCTGGAACAATGGCGGGAGGCGTGGGCTGCTATGGTCAATGCCAAGTTTGAGGAAAAGGGCCTGACCTGCCGTGTCGATCACCGCTCCTATGAGCGTCAGGGCCTTGACCTGCTGCCCACCATCCACGAGGGCGTGGCCGTCCGCCAGATGGAGGCCAAGGGTATCACCACCGACAAGGGCGATTTCAACCGCTGGATAAGAAAGGCCAATGACCTGTTGCGGAATATTCGGAGGAAAATCGCTGACCTGACAGACTGGATAAAGGCGGCAAAGGAGGAGTTGAGCAAGCCCCAGGCCCCCACGCTTGCCGCCCTGCTGACTGACTACTATGAGGGCCGGAACGCCGGAGCATGGAGCCGCAACGCCAGGATTGGAAACCTCAAAGATTTTGCCGAGGCCATCAATTTTCTGACTGAGAAAGGCATTGTCACTCTGGAAGATTTGGAGGCCCATATCGCCGTCCAGAGTGAACAGACGGAGGCCATCAACGCATCCATGAAAGCCAAGTCCGCCCGTCTGAACGAATTGAAGGAACTGCTTCGTCTCGTTGACCTCTACCGGGACACCAAGCCCATCTATGACGAATGGAAGGGTATCAAGTGGAAGGGCAAGCGGGAACAATTCGAGAGGGAGCATGAGAACGAGTTGAGGACGTTCCACATGGCCCGCCGAAAGCTGGACAAGTACCGTTCCCCTGCTGGTAAAATCCCCGTTCATGCGTGGGAACAGGAGCAGGAGAGGCTTCAACAGGAGTACAAGGCCGAGTATGAGCAATACAAGCCCATCCAGGACGATTTGCGGCGGCTTCAACAGGTGAAGCGCAACGCCGACACCGCCATACACCAGCAGGAGCAGGCCCGGCAGAAACGCCGGGAGGCGGAGCGATAACGTGTCCCCGCCTATCCAACGTGACCGCCATTCTGTCGGCCACGTTGGGCAAACTTTGATGAACGATGAAAGGAGAGCCTATGACCAACGACCCCAGCATGACGATCACCAGCACTATCCCCGCCCCGGAGGTGAGCGACAGCACCAGCAGAGAGGGCAAGACCATCCCCCTGCCCGTGACGGAGGGCAGCAACGCTCCACCCGCCCCGGACGCGCCGCCGCCCGCCCTGGTGCAGAAAATCGGCAACACCATCTACGAGGTGTCGTTCCATTTCAGCACCACCAGCAGGGAAACCATGAGCGACAAAATCAACCGCCTTGTCCGCCGCGATCTGGACGCATCCTAATTTTTTCGCTTTTTCCGCACTACCTCCTTGACAAACCGAGCGAAAAGGTACGGTTTTGATTGAGTGCGGGAAGCTGCTGCAACGGGCGGGCTACCGCA
>CAMEIK010000056.1 GCA_945918315.1 uncultured Clostridia bacterium | reverse complement strand
CCGGTACTACCAGCTCTATACCCTGCAGTTTGAAAAGCAGAAGCTTACAGACGGATCTAATTAACAAACATCGGCCCCGGAATTTTCCGGGGCCGATGTTGTTAGTTGACAGTGGCAAAATGATAATTATCAGGGAGTAGGGGCTGTCCTCCCGGACAGCCCGGCGGCAGCGAGGGAAAATCCCCAAAAGGGTTGGGCGAAGCGGTAACCATGCTGCTGTGTAATGGGACGGGAAACCCGTCCCCTACGAATGGATGACGATCAATAGCCCGGAATTCGATGGAGATTCCCACACCAGGAAAGAGAACTGGTCCTGAATGCCAGGTTCTGACAGCCCACCAAATTCCAATTTGTCGTACCATAGAACGATACCGAGCGGGTGGTGCTGCACGCAGTGAATCAAAATCCCAATGATTGCCGGGGGCAATCATACCTAAATTAAGAGGGCAAAAACGACCACAGACCAGGTATGTCACGACTTGCCTGCGGGGCACCCGCCGATACCGAGCGGTACCCAAAGGCGAAACGAAAACACACCTGTCCAGGCGGGCGGTTATGGCTTCGCCGCAGCCAGCTTTTCCCGCCAGTAATTCCGGAAGACCAGGAACTCCGCCAGGATTCCCACAGGGATGGCGGCGAAAATATCCACCACACTGTGTTGCTTGACAAAGGCAACGCTGATGCAGATGAAGACCGCCAGCACCGTGACAAAGACCTTGGCAAACCGGGAGGCATCCTTCTTTTTGAGCCAGGTGGAGGCGATGCCCAGGGAGTAGGCCACATGCAGGGACGGGCACACCCCGGTGCTGGTGTCCACAGAGTAGATAAAGGCCATGAGCCGGGTGAGGATATTGTCCCGGGCGAAGGTCTCGGGCCGCAGGTCCTGGCGGTTGGGCAGGAGAATGTAGATGGTCATGGCGACGGCCTGGGTAATGATGATGTAGGTCTGCATACTTTTGAAGCTTCCCACATCATAGAGCAGGAAGTACACCATGGACACAACAATCAGCACATACCAGGACACATAGAAGATCAGGAAAAACTCATTGAAAGGAATGAGATCGTCAAGCCGGCAGTGGACGGGGTAGCAGCGCTCCGCCGGGATAAAGCTTTCCGTCAGAAAGTACAGCAGAAAATAACCTACCCACCCCAGGAGCAGCAGCAGATGGGAGTATTCCGGGGTGCGGATATTGCTCAGCCGGAGCTTCCTGTAATCAACCACAGGTTTTTTCATGATGGGGATTCACCTCGCCGGGAATGTTTTTGGGATAAAGACCCTTGGGCATGTTTTCGTAGGGAACAACGGTGTGCTGGGGAAGGCTCTCGGCAATGGCGGTAATGGCCTTGGCCATTTCCTCGCAGATCCGCTTCCGCTCTTCGGCCATGGGAGCCTCCGGATTGAAGATCACGGGGGTGCCGATGTGCAGCTGCCTGAGAGCCGGGGCCAGGTACATGGGTACAAAGGCGGCCCGTTTGCCGGTACGCTTGTAATAAAGCTTCGCCACATCCACGAAGTTCTCCTGGAACTGGTAGACAATCTGATTCCGTTTTTCCAGCTTCTCCGGGAAAATGATTACATCCACCCCTTCTTCCAGGGCCTTGACCGTCTGCCGGAAGGTGGAAATCACCCGGTTGTCGTGGTATACGGGGATGACGGCGGCATTATTGAAGATGCTGACGGACAGGGGGGCGATGATGTAGGAGAGGAGCCTGTAAAACCACCGGATGTACCGGGGCTTGCCGCTCCAGAAATCCTGGTAGGCGTAGGCGGGAACCTCCTTCAGCTTCTGCATCTGGGCGGCGCACCAGGTTAGCCGGCGGCGGGGGTAGTACAATTCTCCCACAATGGGGCCGTGCATCTGGGCGTGGTTGCCCACGGCGATGCAGGCGTCGTCGGGCAGATTTTCCCCGCCCACCACGGTGATTTTGGGGTAGACAAGCTTGACGGCCCAACGGACGGCCAGAAACAGCGGACGGCAGTGTTTGCTTTCGGACATGGATATCGCTTCCTTTTATAGAGTATGGGGATTGGGGGGAGTGGACCGGAAAGAAATTGACAATTGACAATGGACAATTGATGCCAATCAAGAGTTGAACGGACCGAATATGCGGTCATTCCGATAAAGTAGCGCACTATTGACCTGGGAATCTCCATCGAATTTGAGGCCGTGTTCTCCTAAAGATGGGGATTGCCACACCAGTGACATCGGTCTACTCTTCGCAATGACACAATTTTGGAACTTTTTGCGCCTTTTCTTGCTTATTTTGTTCATTTCAACTCATGATTCGCATTGTCAATTGACAATTGCCAATTCGGACCCGGCCGGCTTAAGGCAACACCGCACAAATGCGTCTGCGGCCGGATGGCGGGTCTTTTTCCCCATCCGCGCAGTTTGGAAAACAGGAAATACACCAAGTATTCCTCTGTTTTCCAAACTTTCGGCTGAGGAAAAATCCCTCGCCACCGGCTCTTGCCGAATTGTGCGGTGTTACCTTAAAACAATCTTTAGCTTCTCATAACGGCTTCGACTTGTTTTTGTCGTGGGAAACGGGTATAATGAAATCCACAACGACAGGAAGGGGCATGGGTATGCAGAAAACGGAAAATGAAGTCACCGTCTACGTCCAGCAGGTGCTGGGACAGGTGCGGCGGGCGGTGGTGGGAAAGGACGCGGTGCTGCTTTGGGTACTGGCGGCGATCCTGGCCCGGGGCCATATTCTCCTGGAGGACATCCCCGGGGTGGGGAAGACCACCATGGCCCTGGCCTTTTCCCGGGTGCTGGATCTGCAGTACAGCCGGGTCCAGTTTACGCCGGATGTGCTCCCCTCGGATGTGACGGGATACAGCGTGCCGGACCCCCGGACCGGGGAAATGCAGTACAGGCCCGGCGCGGTGCTGTGCAACCTCTTTCTGGCGGATGAACTGAACCGTGCCACCTCCCGGACCCAGTCCGCCCTGCTGGAAGCCATGGAGGAGGGCCAGGTGACGGTGGATGGGGTGAGCCATCCCATCCCGGAGCCCTTTGTGGTCATTGCCACCCAGAACCCGGTGGGGGCGGCGGGCACCCAGCTCCTGCCGGACAGTCAGCTGGACCGGTTTATGGTCCGGCTGAGTCTGGGCTACCCCAGCCCCAAGGACGAGGCTGCCATGGTCCTGAACCGGCAGGGGGGAAACCCGCTCCTTTCCCTCCGGCCCCTCATGAGCCGGGAGCAGCTCACCGTCATCCAGGACACGGTGGAAGCCACCTTTGTCAGTGACAGTGTGGTGAATTATATTGTCAGTCTGATTACCGCGACCCGGAAGAACGAAGCGATCCTCCGGGGCGCCAGCCCCCGGGCCACCCTGGCGGTGACGGCCATGGCAAAGGCCGTTGCCCAGCTTCGGGGCCGGGACTATGTGGTCCCCGGGGATGTGCGGGAGGTCTTCCCCCAGACCGTTGCCCACCGGCTCATCCTGTCCCCCCGGGCGGAAACCCAGGGAAAGACCGGGGAGGATGTGCTGCTGTCGATCCTCGACACGGTTCCCGTGCCGAAGCTGCGCTGATATGGCGGGACATCGTCTTGGGTACCTGTCGGTACTGCTGCTGGCCGCCGCCTTTTATCTGGCCTCCGGGGAGTGGATCAGCTGGCTGCTGCTGCTTGTTTGCCTGGGGCTTCCCTGGCTGTCCCTGCTGGTGAGCCTGGGGGCCATCCGCCGGTTCCAGGCAGAGCCCGCGGGGCTGGACATAGTGGAAGTCGGGGAGGAAGCGGAGCTGTGGCTCCTGGGCACCTGCCCCGCTCCCATGCCCCCCTTTCGGGGAAAGCTCAGTCTGCACTGGTGTATCACCGGGGAGCGGCGGAAGTACCGTTCGGAAAAGGACCTGCCCACGGACCACTGCGGCGGTGTGACGGTGACGGCGGAGAAGGTCTGGGTCTGCGATTATCTGGGGCTGTTTTCCTTCCGGGTAAAGAATGTGGCACCGAAAACCATGATTATCCGGCCCAAGCCCCTGGCCCCCGGGGATATCCCCTCGGTCCGGGATATCCGGCCCAGGCGCTGGGTCCCCAAGCCCGGCGGGGGCTTCGCGGAAAACCATGAGCTGCGGCTGTACCGGCCCGGGGACAACCTGAATCAGATTCACTGGAAGCTGACCGCCAAGACCGGGAAGTGGATTCTTCGGGAACCCATGGAGCCGGTCCGGGGGAAAATGCTTCTGACCATGACCCTTCGGGGCGGGCCGGAGGAGCTGGACCGGAAATTCGGACGGCTGCTGTGGATGGGGGAGTACCTTCTGGGGGAGGACATAGGTTTTGAAATCCGGGCCCTCACCGGGGACGGCCTTCTGACCTTCCCGGTAAAGGAGAGGAACGAGCTGTATAAGGCAGCGGACACGCTGCTGTGTACCCCCGCCGCGGGGACGGGCTCCATCCGGGAGTACGCCTTTGACGCCTCCTGGCAGTACCATATCGGAGGGGAAGCGGATGAAGCATGAAACCTTTCGCACCTTTCTGACGGCGGCGATTCTTGCCGCCATGACCGCCCTGGGAGCCCTGGGGTGTCTGGTTACCGGCTTTTTGCTGCCGGTGGAGGCGCCCGCCCGGCTGGCGCTTATGGTCGCGGCAGTGGGAACGGTGTGCGCCGCCCTTTTTTTACGGCGCGAGGGAACCATTGCGGTGCTCTGCGCCGCCGCTCTGGCAGGGGGGTACCTCTGGCACCGGGGAACGGTGTGGACCCAGACAAAAACCCTCATTGACCTGGTGTCCCGGGTCTACGACAGCGCCTACGGCTGGGGTGTGACGGATTTATCCGGACAGGCCGGGGCCTTTGTGGACGGGCCTCTTATGGTTTTGGGCTGCCTTACCGCCATGGGCACCTGCCGGGCGGTTTGCTGCCGGAAAAGCTCCGCCTGGGGACTGGTCCCCGGCGGGGGGATGCTGGCGCTGTGTCTTGTAGTGACGGACACGGTGCCGGATGCGCTTCCCCTCTTTGCCTTTCTGGCAGGGGCCATCCTGCTTCTGTTAACCGGCGGGGTCCGGAAGGAAAGCGCCGGGCAGGGCAGCCGTCTGGCAGCCCGGGGGTTGGTGCCGGTGTGCCTTTTTTTGCTGGCGCTGTTTCTGGCGGTGCCCCGGACGGGGTATGTAAACCGTGCCCAGGAGCTCCGGGACGCAATCGCGGGGACCCTTTCCCGGCTTCCGGAGCAGATGCTTGAGACTATGGAGAAAAGAACACCCGCCGTCCGGCCGGTATCCGCGGAAAGGGTGAATCTGCAGGCCCTGGGTCCTCAGAGCAGTCAGAAGCAGCCGGTCATGTATGTCTTTGCCCAGCATGAAGAAAACCTCTACCTGCGGGGCAGGGATTACGACCGGTATACCGGCACCGGCTGGGAAAGCACTCCGGACCGGCAGGAGTCCTACGGCGGCGCCGGGGGCATAGTGGAGCTGGTGCGGCTCCGGGCCCTCTCGGGAAGCTTCCAGGAGCTTTTCCTGCCCTGCTATCCCGGGGCAACCGTTACCCTCCTGGGGGGAAAAGTGGAAAACGCGGATCGGCTGGGGATCTATGAAATGGTTCGCTGCGCTTCGGCCGGGGCTTCGGACAGCCCTGACAGCCGGTATCTGGAGCTGCCGGAGGAAACGGCGGCCCGGGCAGGAAGAATCCTTACGGAAAACGACTTGCTGGAGGGAGACCCCTGGGCCATAGCGGACTTTGTCCGGGGCAGCGCAAGCTATGACCGGGGAACCGAAGCCATGCCGAAAAACGAAACGGATTTCGCTCTGTGGTTTCTGGAAAGCGCCGATACGGGCTACTGTGTCCATTTTGCCACCGGGGCGGTGGTGCTCCTCCGGGCGGCCGGGATCCCTGCCCGGTATGTGACCGGGTACTTAGCCCGGACCAAGGCGGAGGGCTGGGCTACCGTGACGGCGGACCGGGCCCACGCCTGGGTGGAATTTTATGATGGGGAGCGCTGGCAGCTTCTGGACGCCACCCCCGCGGCGGCGGAAGAGACGGAGGAAACGGAACCTACCGCTTCCGAAGAACAGACCCAGCCGACAACCGGTCCGAAACCGGAGGAAACCACACAGGCAACCACCGCTTTGGAGCCGGAGGGGACAGAGCAGGCGAAAAAGCCGGATCTGACCTGGCTGGTGACCATGGGGAAGGTGATGCTGTGGGCCGCTCTGGCCGCGGGGGTATGCGCCCTCCAACGGATAATACGGCGTTTGCTCCGTGTACGAAAGACGGAGCAGGGGGACGGCAGCCGGCGGGGGCTGGCGCTGTGGCAGGAGGCGGAAAGAGTGGCGAAGCTTTTGGGAGAAAAGCCGCCCGAGGAGCTTCTGGCAGCTGCCCAGAAGGCGAGCTTCAGCCAGCATATCCTGACGCCGGAGGAGCTTGTGCCCTTTGAAAACTATCTGCGGCGGTGCCGTCGGAAGCTTTCCCGGGCACCCTGGTACCGGCGGCTGGTGTACAAGTGGATTTACGCGGTGCTGTAAGCCCGGTTTGGGGAGATCGCTGAATTGACAATGTGAAGCAAGAGTTGAACGAGCCGAAAAACCGGTCATTCCGAGCCAGTGCTCACTACTTTCGTGGGAATCTCCTTCGAATTTCAGGCTGTTTATCGTCATCCATTCGTAGGGGACGGGTTTCCCGTCCCGAGGAATTCGCAGTCGCGTATGGGGCGGGACGGGAAACCCGTCCCCTACGAAGCCTTTACGGTCAGCCCGTAAAAGTCTGGTTTTACAATCCGCAAATCACCGAAACCCTGAGAAAGAAGCTCTGGCATCCATGGTCCGCGGCTGGGAACAAAGCCCTTGTTTCCGGCCGCGGACGGTTTGCTCAGGGCTTCTTTCTTTCGGCAATCTCCCGGTCCAGAATCTCCGCCGCCAGGGCCACAAAACCGGCGCAGGGCCGGGTTTTGTAGAATTCCTGGGTCCGGGGCGTGGGATTGGGGTCCGAGGAGGGGTTTCCGAGGAGCTCCCGGCAGACAAGTGACCCCGTCCGTTCCCGGAAGATCCCTGCCAGCTTCTGCACCAGGCGGTAGTGGGCGGCTTTGGACTGGTCATCGCCCGGAGTGTCATAGCCCCAGAGGAGCCCGGCAACCAGGAGCATACCGCTGACGGCGCCGCAGGTTTCCCGCATCCGGCCCATGCCGCCGCCGAAGGAGGAAGCAAGCCGGGCCGCTTCGGATTCCGTCAGCCCCAGTTCCTCGTGGAAGGCGGTAACAACCGCCTGGGAGCAGTTGTAGCCCTTATAAAACATTTCGGCAGCCAGGGTGCTGTGATCCATAGGAAAGCCTCCTTTTTGTGTGAT
>CAMEIK010000055.1 GCA_945918315.1 uncultured Clostridia bacterium | reverse complement strand
GCTGACACAATCATTGTCAACTGTCAATTGTCAATTGTCAATTCGGCGAAGCCGACAAATTCCAATTTATGGAACCACGCAGCGATACCGAGCGGCGCAGGGCAGAAACGACTACACATATTTCGCGCACGACTTGGCCGCCCGCCCTGCGGGCAAATTCCAATTTGCCGCAGTGTGCCGATAGGGGTTCGGAGGCAATGGGCGGGGGCCGACGAATGATGCGGCGCTTCCGCTGAAAAGCGCTGGGAAGGAGAGAATGGACGGATGATAAAACGATTGCTGCGGCTTTTGGACCTGTGGGACGGGATCTGGAACCGGATCACCCTCCGGCGGAAGCATGTGAAGTATGACCGGTCCCTGCGGATTCACGGGCGGATCGGAATCTACGGCAGAGGCCAGATCCGGATGGGGAAAAACGTCCTGATCAATTCCAGGGAAAGCGCCAATCCCGGAATGGGCGGCAATCCCAGAACCGTGTTCTCCGTTCCCACGGGGGAGCTGGTAATCGGGGACGATGTGGGAATGTCCGGCGTGTCCATCCTGTGCGCGGACCGGATCACCATCGGAAACCGTGTGCTGCTGGGGGGCGGCGTAAAGATTATGGATTCCGACGCCCACTCGCTGGATTATGAAAAGCGGGGCAGGGGAGCGCTGGATGTTCCGGTGACAAGACCGGTGGAAATCGGGGACGATGCTTTCGTGGGCGCCCACGCCATGATTCTTAAAGGGGTGACCATCGGCAGCAAAGCCATCATCGGCGCCGGTTCCGTGGTAACCCATGACGTACCCGACGGGGAAATCTGGGCGGGAAATCCCGCGAGGAAGATCGGTATGGCGCCGGGAAAGGAACATGGCAATGAGACTGTTGATCCTGTCCAATAGCATTCCGGGGGTCATTCGTTCGGCACTCAGCGGCAGACCGGAAAGCCAGGTTTTCTGGCTGGATTCCGTGGTTGCCGGCCTGCGGCGCAGGGGCGTAACCCTGGAGGTGCTGTGTCTGGGGAAGGTCCCCGCGGAAGGCAGTTTGGACGAAAGGTTTTCCTATCTGGTTTTTTCGTGCAAGAGCTTCTACCACCAGTCTCCGGAGCTGGAGCGGCTTTTTGCCCGGCGGCTGGAGGCATTCCGTCCGGATGTGGTTCATATTTGGGGTACGGAATTTGTCCACACCCTTGCCATGGTCCGGGCCTGCCGGGACCGGGGGCTGCTGGAGAAAACCGTGGTGAGCATCCAGGGCCTTTGCTATGCGTGCGCGGAGCATTATACCGAGGGGCTTCCCGGCACGGTCGTCAACGGCTTTACCTTCCGTGACCTTCTCAGAATGGACAATATCCACTTGCAGAAGCGCAAGTTCGCCCTCCGGGGAAAAAATGAGGTCGAAGCGCTACGCATTGCCCGGCATGTCATCGGCAGAACCCCCTGGGACTACTCCTGTACGGAAGCAATCCATCCGGAACGGGTCTACCATTTCTGCAACGAAACGCTGCGGGATTCCTTTTATACCGGCCAGTGGCGCTACGAAAGCTGCCGGAAGCACCGGATCTTCGCGTCCAGCTGCGTGTACCCCGTGAAGGGCTTTCACTACCTGCTGGAGGCCATGGCCATTGTGGCGAAAACGTATCCCGATGTGACCCTGGCGGTTCCCGGAAAGAGCTTTCTGAAGCGTTCCGGAAAGGATCGGCTCCGGGAGGACGGGTATCACCGGTATCTTGCCCGGATGGCGAACAAGCTGGGTCTGACGGACAGGCTGGAATTTCTGGGAACCTGCTCTGCCGACGAAATGAAGGCGGCATTCCTGGAAGCCAATGTCTTTGTCCTGCCCTCCACCATTGAAAACTCTCCCAACTCCATGGGAGAGGCCATGCTCCTGGGGGTCCCCTGCGTGGCGGCGGATGTGGGGGGTGTCAGCACCCTGCTGAAAAACGAAGAAGAGGGCCTTGTTGTCCCCTCCGGACAGGTGCGGCTTCTGGCGGATTCCATCTGCCGTATCTTTGCCATGGAGGCGGAGGCGGAGCGTATGGGCCGGGCAGCCCGGGACCATGCCCTCCGAACCCACGACCCGGAAAAGAATCTGGAAACACTTCTCGGCATCTACCGGGAGCTTCAGGAAACCTGAAAGGAGCGCCGCGCTATGGACAACGGGCTTTTGCTCAGCATTATCGTCCCGGTTTACAAGGTGGAACCCTACCTTCCCCGGTGCGTGGATTCCATCCTGAACCAGACCTTTGGGGCGTTTGAGCTGATTCTGGTGGATGACGGCTCTCCGGACCGGTGCGGCGAGATTTGCGACGGATACGCCGCCCAGGATTCCCGGGTCCGGGTAATCCATAAAGAAAACGGGGGCCTCAGCAGCGCCCGGAACGCGGGTATCGACATTGCCCGGGGGCAGTGGCTGGCCTTTGTGGACAGCGACGACTATATTACACCCGACTGCTATGAAAAGCTGCTGGATTGCGGCCGGAGGCGGAATGTGAAGCTGGTCTGCGCCGGACGCTGGGATGTCAGCGAGAAAACCGGGGAAAAGACCCCGGGGCTCTGCCCGGAGAAGGAGGAGACGGTTTCCGGTACGGAGCTTGCCCGGCGGATTTTTACCTGGGACCATCTGGACTCGGCGTCCTGGGATAAGCTCTACCGGGCGGAGCTGTTTGACGGGATTCGCTATCCTGTTGGCAGGGTCAACGAGGACCTGCCGGTGACCTACCGCCTGGCCCTGAAGGCCGGGGAGGTGGCTATGCTTCCGGAGCGGGTATACTATTATGTGCACCGGGAGGGCAGCATTACCTATTCCGCAGTCTCCCCCAAGACCTTCCATTTATCGGAGCATACCGAACAGATCCTGGCCCTGTGCCGGGAAAACTATCCGGAGCTGGAACGTCAGGCCCGGTTTCTCAACGCCTGGGCACAGTATTATAATCTGTATCGGCTGGACCTTGCCGCGGCATCGGACAGAAAGGAATTTTCGGAGCAGTATCGCCGGTCCCGCCGTCGGCTGATCCGGGAGCTGCCCTTTCTGCTGGGCTGTCCCTATGGCACAGGCCGGGTAAAGCGGGATTCCGTGCTGCTGGCATTCGGCCTCTACCGCCCGCTGCGGACAGTGTATCGCGCCCTCGGGAGATAAACAGACAGGAACCGGTAGCTGAAATCGAATTTCTACGCTGAACGTGAAATTGGAATTCACCGGCACGGCCTGAATTGACAATTGACAATTGACAGTTGACAATTATTGTGTCCCTACGGGACGATTTTGAAATGATTCCTGCTGTTTTCTGTCCAAATTATTTAATTTAAATCATCCCGAAGGGATTCCTTAATTGTCAATTTTCCATTGTCAATTGTCAATTAAATTTCAATTTGTCAGTGTGTTTACGAAAACCAATAACCTGATTATGAAAAAACAAAACCGCATTGCTTTCCTGAATATGCTCAGTACCCTGCTCCTGCGGGGACTGTCCGTCTTCACTTCCGCCGTTTTTTCCCGGCTGCTGGGCACCAACGGCTATGGCATTCTGTCGACCTATTCTGTCTGGGTGGGGGTAATGGCCATCGTTGGCCCCCTGCAGACGGGCGGCACCCTGGTCAACGCCCGGGTGGAGTACCCCCCGGAGCGTCAGAAGGCCTACCAGTCCTCGGTGATGACCCTGTCCCTGGTTTCGTTCCTGTGCTGCTGCGCCCTGGTCATCCTGTTTATGGGGCCCATTTCCACGCTGCTGGAAATGGGGTGGTATCTGATTGCGCTGATGCTTTGGCATGCCTTCGGGTCCTTCTGTGTCTCTTTCCTGAACACCAAGTTTACCTACGAATTCAAGGCGGGCAGAAATCTCCTGCTGTCCCTTGGCATGACGCTATGGACCCTGGCTCTGTCCGTGGCCCTGATTTTCCTGATGCCGAAGGAGCAGCGCTATGTGGGAAGAATTCTGGGCATGGCCATTACCTACGGGACCATGGGCATCGGGGTCTGCGCCTATATCCTGTATTCCGGAAAAACCTTTTTTCACCGGACCTACTGGAAGTTCTGTCTTGCCCTGGCCATCCCCGTGGTGTTTTACGGCCTGTCCGACCTGCTGCTGGGCCACAGTGACCTGGTGATGGTGAAGAAGCTGCTGGGAGACAGTCAGGCCGGTGTCTATGGTCTTGCCTACAATTTCGGAACTGTTCTGTTCAGTATCTTCACCGCCCTGAATAACAGTTGGACCCCTTTCTTTTTCGATGATATGAAGCAGGGAAACCTGGACCGGGTGCGGCTGCAGGCAAAGAATTTCCTGGAGCTGTTTACGGTGCTGGCCATGGGCTTTGTGCTGCTGACACCGGAGGTGTACCATGGCTTTGCCGGACGGGATTTCTGGGAGGGCACATCCCTCGTCACTCTGTTTGCCGCCGGGTTCTATCTGAATTTCCTGTGCACCTTCCCTGTGAACTTTGAATACTTCCACAAGAAAACCAAGATGGTGGCCGCGGCCACGGTTTCTTCCTGTGTTCTCAATATCGGCCTCAACTATGTGTTTATCCTCCGGTTTGGGATTGCCGGGGCGGCTGCCGCCACGGTGCTGTCCCACACCTTCCAGTTTTTGTTCCATTACTGCTACACCCGCTATATGCTGGGGAAGGAAAGCTATCCCTTCGGCATCCGGTTCTGGTGGAAATACGCGGCGGCCTTTGCCTTCGCCGCGGTGCTGGTAACGGTGCTTCCCGCTGTCTGGCTCCCCAGGTGGACCTTGGGGGCGGCCCTGGGCCTCTGGGAGCTTTGGCAGACAAAAAAACGCAAGAGTATTTTCTGACAGGAGACGGACTATGAAAAAGGTACTGTTCACGGCCACAGTGGTCAAGACCCACATCATGGAATTTCATATTCCCTACCTTCGGATGTTTCAGCAGGCGGGCTGGGAAACCGCGGTTGCCGCCCGGAATGACTTTGACGACCCCGGCGACTGCGTGATTCCCTGCTGCGACCGGTATTACGACATTCCCTTTGAGCGGTCTCCTCTGAAGCGGTCCAATCTGCGGGCCTACCGGGAATTAAAGCGGGTGATTGACCGGGGAGAATTTGACCTCATTCACTGCCATACCCCCGTGGGAGCCCTTCTAACCAGACTTGCCGCCGGGAAAGCCCGGCAAAAGGGAACCAAGGTGATCTACACCGCCCATGGCTTCCACTTTTTCAAAGGGGCGCCGAAGCTTAACTGGCTGGTGTATTTCCCGGCGGAGTGGCTGTGCGGCTTTCTGACCGACGTGCTCATCACCATCAACCGGGAGGACTATGCCTTTGCGAAAAAGCATATCCACGCCGGAAAGGTATGCTATGTTCCCGGAGTTGGGGTGGACATGGATAGGTTCGGCGGAAGCCGGGAGACGGCGAGGGAAAAGCTGGGCATCGGGAATGAGGAGTTTGTCCTTCTGAGCGTGGGAGAGATGACGGAGAATAAAAACCACCGCCTTGCCCTCCAGGCCCTGGCTCTGCTGCCGGAGAAGCCCATCCGGTATGTCCTGGTGGGCAGGGGAGAGCGGATGGAAGAACTGCAGGCCCAGGCCCGGGAGCTGGGAATCGCCGACCGGGTGATCTTCACGGGGTATCGCAATGATGTGTCGGAGCTGTACCCCGCGGCGGATGCCTTTTTCTTCCCCTCCTTCCGGGAGGGACTGTCCGTTGCCCTGATGGAGGCCATGGCCAGTGGCCTTCCCGCCATTGTGGGAAAAATCCGGGGCAATACCGACCTCATTGACGATGGGGTGGAGGGCCTGTACATGCCGCTGACGCCGGAAGGCGCGGCGGAAGCCATCCGGAAGCTGTATGACGATCCTGCCCTGGGCGCCCGTCTTGGGGAAGCGGCCCGGGAAAAGGTGCGCCGTTTCTCCGCACCGGAGGTGCAGCGAAAGATGCGGGAAATCTACCGGGACACCATGGGCCCGGGAGACTGGGGGCTTTGAGATGCCGGGGACACTGATTGTATCACTGGATTTTGAGCTGTTCTGGGGTATGCAGGACTGCGTGAAGCTGGAGCAGTACGAAGACCACGTTCTGGGAGGACGGAAGGCGATTGGGGAGCTTCTGGCCCTGTTTGAAAAGCATGGCATTCACGCTACCTGGGCAACGGTGGGCTTCCAGTTCGCTTCCACGAAGGGGGAACTTGAAAAATTCCTGCCGGATCTGCGGCCGGAATACGAAAACCCCGCGCTGTCCACCTACCGGTGCCTGGAGGAAATCGGGGAGGATGAAGGCTCCGCGCCCTGCTTTTTTGCCGCCTCCCTGCTGGAAAAAATCGCTGCCTGTCCCGGTCAGGAGATCGGCAGCCACACCTTCTCCCACTATTACTGCCGGGAGAGGGGGCAAACCCCGGAACAGTTCCGGGAGGATATGGCTGCCGCGAAGGAAATCGCCGCTGCCCACGGGTACAGGGTGACCAGCGTGGTTTTCCCCAGAAACCAGACCACCCGGGAGCATGTTGCGGTGCTGCGGGAGCTGGGCTTCACCGCCTACCGGGATGAGGAAAACGACTGGATCCATGAAAGGATTCCCTTTGTGCCCCTGAAACGGCTGCTGCGGCTGGCGGATGTGTACCTGCCCCTTACCGGGCAGGGGGGCTATATACCCAGGGAGGAAGCGGGCATTGTCAATCTCATTGGGTCCCGGATGTATAAGCCCTATTTCGCCCCGCTGGGCTTTCTGGAGAAGGTCAAGCTTCACAGAATCAAGGGACAGATGCGCCACGCCGCAAAAACGGGGAAGACCTTTCACCTGTGGTGGCACCCCCACAATGTGGGTGTGCGCACCCAGTACCACCTGGCTCAGCTGGAGGAAATCTTCTCTTACTACGATACCCTGCGCGGTCAGTATGGCATGCGCAGTCTCAATATGGCGGAGGCAGCCGGGGAAGTGCTGTCGGAGGACAGGCCCCAGATGTGAAAAAATCTGTTGATTTTTTTCCGGGGAAGTGCTAAAATAAATTGAATTTTTTGATAATACATTCCAGAAGGGAAGATTTTCTTTATGTCCGGACATTCCAAATGGCATAACATCCAGAAAACCAAGGGCGCGCAGGATGCCAAGCGTGCCGCCTCCTTTACCAAGATCGCCAAGGAAATGATCGTGGCGGTGAAAGAGGGCGGCGGCTCCGCGGACCCAGCCTACAACTCCAGACTGGCAACCGTTATCACCAAGGCCAAGGCGGCCAACATGCCCAACGACAATATCAAGCGGGTGCTGGAAAAGGCCAGCAACGCGGGCTCCGGCGACAACTATGAATCCATCACCTATGAAGGCTACGGCCCCGGCGGTGTGGCGGTGATCGTGGAAGCCATGACCGACAACCGGAACCGTACCGCCGCCTCCGTGCGCCACCACTTCGACAAGTTCGGCGGCAATCTGGGCGCCAACGGCTGCGTGAGCTGGAGCTT
>CAMEIK010000054.1 GCA_945918315.1 uncultured Clostridia bacterium | reverse complement strand
GCCGCGTCAGCAGGTGGCGCCGCCTTTGACGGTCTTCTGCAGGGCTGCCGCCTTGTCGATCTTGTGGTTCACCAGCTTGTCGTTGACATAGTCAAAGCCCAGACGCTCGATGGTGTCGGCAAACCGCTCGCCGGAGATGCCCTCATCCCGGAACAGCAGGATGGCGCTCTCCACCACGTCCATGACCTCCTCCTCGGAGGTAAAGATCTTGGTCAGGGGCAGACCGTGGGCAACCCGCTTGCCCCAGCGTCCGCCCACATAGACCTTGTAGCCGTCCATGTACTCTTCCAGCGCGCCGAAGGGGCACTTGCCCTTGCACCGGCCGCAGTTGTTGCATTCGTTCGGATCAATGCGGATCTTGCCGTCCACCACCTTGGCGGTGTGGATGGGGCAGGTCTGCTCCACCTGGCACTTCTTGCAGCCGCGGCACTTGCTCAGATCCACCATGGGCACCCGCTGGCCAATAATACCCAGATCGTTCAGGTCCGGCTTGACGCAGTTGTTGGGGCAGCCGCCCACCGCAATCTTGAACTTGTGGGGCAGAGTCACATTGTGGTAGCCCACATAGAACTTCTCATGGAGCTTCTCGCTGAGGCCGAAGGAATCCAGCAGACCGTACTGGCAGGTAGTGCCCTTGCAGGAAACCACGGGCCGCACCAGGGACCCGGTGCCGCCGGTTTCCAGGCCGTGGTCATGGAGGAAGTCAATGAGGGGCTGAATGTTCTCGTACTTGACCCCCTGGACCTCCAGGGTCAGACGGGTGGTCATGGTAATGGCGGAGCTGCCGAACCGCTCGGCAGCCTCGGCGATGGCCTTCTGCTCCTCGGCGGTAATCTTACCGTTCCGGGTGATAATCCGGACGTTGAACACATCGGGATAGCGCTTGTCCTGCAGGCAGCCCAGGCCCTTGACCCGCTTGATCTCGGCAGGGTCCAGCTTGCCGCCGGGGACCGCCACCTTCACGGTGTTGAAGAAGGCGCCGCCCTCCAGGACCCGGGTATTGGTGTAGCCCGCGGCCTTCAGACGATTCTGCAGGAAGTAGCCCCGCTTGCCCTTGGCGCAGACCAGCAGGAGCCTGGCGTCCTTGTCAAAGCCCTCGATGCCGTCCGTGACCTTGGCAAGATCCACCCACTTGGCGCCGGGAATGGCGGCGGCGGGCTGCACATCGATGACCTGGTAGCCCTTGGCCTTGCCCGCGGCGTACTGGGCGGGAGTGAAGGTCTCCAGTTCTCCGGCCAGCTTGTTTTCCAGAATGTAGCAGGCCTGGACAAAGGGATGGATGGCAGTGGAGAAGGGCGGAGCGTAGGCAAAGTCCAGGGTATCGAAGTCTTCCACCTTCGCGCCCATGGCAATGCCGGTGACGGCAATGTCCACCATCTTGTCAACCGCGCCGGAGCCCAGAACCTGAATGCCCAGGAGAACGTGGCTTGCTTTGTCCGCGATCAGCTTGGTCACAAAGGTGCCCGCGTCGGGATAGTAGTGGGCCTTGTCGTCGGTGACGCAGATAATCGTCTCGGGATCATACCCGGCGCTCACCGCCTGAGCTTCCGTCAGACCGGTCCGGCCGCCGTTCAGGCCCTCAAAGAGCTTCACAACACCGGTGCCGAAGCAGCCGCCGTAGGGGCTGTCCTTGCCGGTGAGGTTCCGGGCCAGGCACCGGCCGGTGATATTGGCGGTGGAGCCCATGGCGGACCACTGGGGCGCGCCGGTGAGCCGGTTAAACACCATGGCGCAGTCGCCCACGGCGTAAATATCGGGAAGATTGGTCCTCTGGTGGTCGTCCACCCTGATGGTGCCCTTGAACATATCCAGGCCGCTGTCCGCCAGGAAGCCGGTAGCGGGCCGGACGCCAATGGCCAGCACCACCACGTCGGCGGCGATGGTTCCCATGCCGGTATCCACACCCTCGGCCTTTTCGGCGCCCAGGATGCCCTTCAGGGGGGTGCCGGTACGGACACGCATGCCCTTGCTCTGAAGCTGACGGCGGGCGTAGTCCGCCATCTCCGGGTCAAAGATATTGGGCATCAGCTGATCGGCCATATCGATGACGGTGACATTCAGGCCCTTGGCCATCAGGTTTTCGGCGATCTCCAGACCGATGAAGCCGCCGCCCACCACAACGGCGCTGCGGCAGTGATTGCTGTCCACATACGCCCGCAGACCGATGGCATCATCGGGGGTCCGCATGGTGAACACACCGGGAAGGGCAACACCGGGCACGTTGGGAACAAAGGGCTCCGCGCCGGTGGCGATGACCAGCTTGTCATAGCCCACAACCTCGCCGTTTGCGAAGGTGACCGTCCTGGCGGAAGCATCCACGGCTGTGGCTTCCATCCCCGTTCTGACCTCCACACCGGTCAGCCCCCGGTATTTTTCGGGAGTATTCACAATCAGCTCCTCCCGGGTCTCAATCGCCCCGCCCACATAGTAGGGCAGGCCGCAGCCCGCGTAGGAAATATCCCGTCCCTTGGTATAGACCGTGACCTGGGCGGTCCGGTCCTGCCGCATCAGTTTCGCGGCAGCCTTGGTACCCGCGGCGACGCCGCCGATAACAACGACCTTCATAGTATGCCACATCTCCTTTTTACTCTGAACCTTTCTATTCCGGCTTTCGAAGCAAGCCCCGCAGTGCCGGGACGCAAGGGATCTGTTCTCCCCGGCGCGTTTTCGTCCGGCAGGAAATGGCTGCCGAATTTCCCCAACATACGCTTTTATCATACCATATGTCCTCCTGCAAAGCAACAAAAAATCCCCCCGATCGGAGGGATTTTCTTTTCCTTATTCCGCGAAAGTGATCCGGTTTTTGCCCAGATACTTGGCCCGGTACAGCGCCGCGTCGGCCTTGGCATACACCGCCTGGAAGGAACGGTCCCGGTCCGTAGGGCGGCTGATCCAGGCGCCGATGGACAAGGTTACCACCACATTCTCACCGGGCGGGCAGATACCGGAAACGGCAGCCAGGAACCTGTCCGCCACCGCGGAAACCGCCTCCCGGGTGGTCAGGCCCGCCAGCAGAATGCCAAACTCGTCACCGCCCATGCGGCACACCACATCCGATGTCCGGACCTCCCCCTGGAGCGCTTCGGCGATTTTTCGCAGCAGATCGTCTCCCGCGCCGTGGCCAAACCGGTCATTCACCTGCTTAAAGTTGTCCAGATCCGTCATCAGGAAGGCAAAGGACTGGCCCATTTTCATCATATATTCCATCTGCCGGATGAAAGCCGTCCGGCGAAGCATCCCCGTCAGCTCATCCCGCTGGAGGGAGTCCTCCTCAAACCGATTCTTAAAATCCTTGGCCCCATTGATAATCTCCGCCACGGCGGTTTCTCCGGAGAAGTCCATCACTTCCGAAACCACGGTCAGATCCTCGGAGCCGGCGGGGGCGGGCAGCTCCGGCAGCTCCCCGGTCTTCCCCCGGACCCGCATGGGAATCACCACCAGCAGGTTGTCCGCCAGGGCTCCGCAGATCACCCGGCTCTTTTTTTCCGGCAGGGCCTCCCGCAGGCCCTGCATGGCGTCCCGGATGGCATCGTCCCGGCCCAGGAAGGCGTATACCCCCACCCGGAAGGGCCTGCCGCAGAGCACGGCCTCCTGGAGAATCTCCCGGCAGCCCTGCTCATTGTAAAGCCCGGTGTCGCCGGAAATATACATATGTACGTCCTCGGCATTGATGGCAAGGCCCAGCACAATCAGGCTGACCCCCAGGCCGGTGAGCAGGATATAGGGGAAGCATATCTGAATTCCGGCCACAATCACGAAGATGAGAACGGAACACAGCAGCACATAGCACTTTTCCAGGTCCAGGGCCTTGTGATAGCAAATGATGGTAGCCGTCATCATCACCATCACATACACCACGGTCAGGTACAGGGAATAGGCCTTGGGGCCCAGGGAATAGGCGCCATAGGGGGTCTGCTCATAGGTAATCGGCAGAATCAGCTCCCCCAGCAGGCTCAGGGAGACCACCAAACACAGCATCCGCTTGTGCCAGGGCTTCGCCCTGCCGGTGCCCCGCTCCACATAGAGGATCAGATACAGGTACAGCAGCGCGCAGACAGCGGTGACGCTGACAAGAAAAATAATGTGCCAGATGTGGTTAAACAGGTAGGGCACCTTGTCCCGGTTATTCACGGTATATTCCGTGACCACCGCCGCCAGAACATGCGTGATACTACTGCAGACCATCGCCTCATAGACCCGGGATGTCATGGTATGCAGCCGCTTTTTCAGGCAGTACAGCAAAAACGTATACAGGAGGATGGCACAGCATGCCAATGGCATTCTGACCTGCATATACATGTCCACAGTGTGTCACCCCTTTCCGTTAATTCCAACCATCCGGTTTGTTTGGCTTATTGTACCATACCAAAATCCAAAAGAAAAGAGTGTTCTTAATTATTTTACATTTATTTTCCGGGGGTTTTCCCCCATTTTTCGACGCCGCGCCAACGCCCGTCCCTTATTTTTTGTCGAATGAACCCTTTTTTCACTCCCGCAGGAGCATGGGAGTCAGCATGGGTTTCTGAAATCGCTCCACAAACCGGGGGCACTTGATCAAAAAGGCGTAGTACACGTTGTAGCCGCAGCCCAGCATGGTTTCCGCGTTGCCCATGCCCTTGGCAAGGATTACATCCGCCTGCCGGAGGGCCTGCCGGGCTTCCTCACTGAGCAGGTTCAGGTCGGTGCCGCCTACCCGGTTGCCGTTGTCGATCACCGGGAACGGAATGCCTACCAGCTTCGCGTCCTCCCGGGTGGCATCGTTCACCGTCACCTCCCCCCGGACGCAGAAGGTAATCTGAAGCCGGGGGTACTTTTTGTGAATTTCCTCCGCCAGAATCCGGTCAAAACCGATTTCTCCGGCATTGTCCGTCAGGTAGAGAAGATGACTGCCGGCCTCCAGATCCGCCAGAAACGCCCGGTAGGCTTCGGGGTCCAGCTCCATTTCCAGGGCGGAATCCAGCATTTCATCCAGCTTTCCAAAATCCACCTGGCCCTGGAGGGCGGAAAAATCCAGGTAGTTGCCCAGAATGGCAAACTGCAGCCCCGTAAAAATAGGGTCCGCGGTATTTTCCACCCTGGCCCGGATTCCCTCCAGCCGCTCCAGCACAAAGCGGTTGGACTGTTCCTTCTCCTCCCGGAACCGGTCCAGAGGAATGCCGTACATATCGTGGAGCAGGTCGCTGATCCCCGGGCCCAGGCTGGGGGAGGAGGCCTCCGCCGGGGTCTTCAGAATCAGCTCCATCAGCGCCCGGGTAAAGGCCGTGGTCTTTTCCACGGTTCCCAGGGGGCCTACCAGCTCAATATTCCGCCGGAGGGTGCACTGAATGCACTGAGCGTCCATAGCGATACTCACAGCCGTCCCTCCTTTTCCAGTCTCACAAGATCCATGGGCCCATTCAGCTTTTCCGCATAGCCTGTCACCGCGCCGAAGCCGTAGGCGGCCCAGAGAAAATCAATTCCCGCCTTTTCCGCGGCCTCCCGGTCCCCCTGGGTGTCGCCCACATAGGCCGCGGAGGAAATGCCGTACTTGTCCATCAGAATCCGGATGGTGGTTCCCTTGTCCGTGCCGGTGTCCCCGAAGCACAGGTGGCCGGAAATCAGTTCCCGGATGCCCAGCTTGTCCATGCACAGCTCCGGGTAGCCCCTCTGGCTGTTGCTGACGATGAACAGCCGGTGGCGCCGGGAAAGGGTTTCCAGGGCCTCCACGATACCGGGATAGCCGATGCGGCAGGGATTTTCCTCCAGGTACCGGTTCTCCCGGGCCATGCACCGCTCCATCAGGGCGTAGCGGCGGTTTTCCGGCAGATCAGGAAACATCGCGTCGGCAATTTCCGTCATCACCTTGCCGAAAAGGGCTTTTAACCCCTCCGCGTCCACAAAATACCGCTCCAGACCCTCGTCTGCAAGCTGGAGGTTATACCCCTCGGCAACCAGCGCCCGGGAATCCCACAGGGTCCCGTCAATATCCAGAATCAGGCTTTCATACCCCATGGTTTGTCTCTCCGCTGTTCGTCTGCTTCAAATGTCCCTGAATCCGACCCACAATCATGTCCAGGGCCACCAGATTCTTGCCCCCCTCGGGCACTACGATGTGGGCGTACTTCTTGCTGGGCTCCACATACTGCTCGTGCATGGGCTTCACCGTCTGCTGGTACTGCTCCAGCACGCTCTCCAGGGTCCTTCCCCGCTTGTTCACATCCCGCTTGATCCGGCGGCACAGGCGGATGTCCGCATCGGTGTCCACAAAGATCCGGATGTCCATGAGATTGCGCAGCTCCTCGTTCTCAAAAATCAGGATGCCCTCCACAATGATGACCTTTTTCGGCACGATGTGAATGGTCTCCGAGGACCGGTTGTGGACCGTAAAGTCGTACACCGGGCACTCGATGGCATAGCCGTGGCGCAGCTGGTCCAGATGGTAGACCATAAGGCTGGTGTCAAAGGCGGCGGGCTCGTCATAGTTGAGCTTGCACCGCTCCTCATAGGGAATTTCGTCACGGCGCTTGTAATAGTTGTCGTGGCTGATGACGGTGACCATGTCCTCAAAATGCCGGATCAGGTTCTTCATCAGGGTGGTTTTGCCGCTGCCGGTGCCGCCGGCAATGCCGATAACCAGAATATTATCTTCCATCAGCTTTCTCTCCTTTGTTCCAGTAATGAATAGCACAGGTCAATCATCCGCCGTTCCGGCAGGCTGTTGCGGATTTCCAGCTCTCCGGTCCCCTCCAGCAGAAGCCCCGCCGCGGAAAGTCTTCGCTGGGTCTCCCGGGCGGTTCCCTCACCGCCGTCCAGCAGCACCGTCCCCTCCCCCAGCACCCGGGAAATGGCCCGGGCGGCAAAGGGATAGTGGGTGCAGCCCAGCACCACCGCGTCCAGCTTCCCACGGTAGGGGCCCAGGAGCTCTTCCAGCAGCCCGTCCATCTGGGGCCCTTCCCCCCGGCCGGACTCCACCAGCTCCACGATGCCGGGGGCCGGCAGCGGGTACACCCGGCCGGTTTCCCCGCAGCGGCGGAGGAGGGCTTGGAACTTCTCCTCCCGGAGGGTCATGGGGGTGGCCATCACGCCGATGTTTCCCCCGGGGAACCGGTCCGCCGCCAGCTTCAGGGCAGGCTCGATGCCAATAATGATCAGATCGGGGTACGCCTGCCGCAGGGCCGCAATGGCGGCGGAGGTGGCGGTATTGCAGGCGATGACAAGAGCCTTGAGCCCCCGGGCCATCAGCTTCCCGACGGCGGCAAAGGTCAGCGCCTCCACCTCCTCCCGGGAGCGGGTTCCGTAGGGGGCGTTGGCGGAGTCCCCGTAATAGAGAAACCGCTCCCCGGGCATCAGCCGCAGCAGGTGCCGCAGTACGCTGATGCCCCCCACGCCGGAATCAAATACGGCGATATAATCCTTCTTTGTGTTCATTGTCTCACCCGGTTTGCTTTCTTTTTTGCTTATC
>CAMEIK010000053.1 GCA_945918315.1 uncultured Clostridia bacterium | reverse complement strand
GCCAGGGTCAGCACCTTCCCCGTCTCATCGTCCACCACAATGGCGGGAATCAGTCCTTTTTCATCAAATCGCAGTGCATCCAGATTCATGCTCATAACCTCACAGGAATATTGTTTTCTTTCAAAAGCCCCTTTAATTCGGGAATTTTTACCTGGCCGAAGTGGAAAATGGAGGCCGCAAGCCCGGCATCCACCTTGGGCAGGGTCTGAAACAGCGTGACAAAATCCTCCGCACTGCCCGCCCCGCCGGAGGCGATAACCGGCACGTCCACCGCGTCCGATACCGCTTCCAGCATCGGCAAATCAAAGCCGCCCTTGACGCCGTCGGTGTCGATGGAATTGAGCACCACCTCGCCCGCGCCGTTCGCCACACACCGTTTGATCCACCCAATGGCTTCCATCCCCGTATCCTCCCGGCCCCCCTTGGCAAAGACCCGGAATTGGCCGTCCACCCGTTTGACATCGGCGGACAGCACGACACACTGGTCACCGTAAAGCCTGGCGGCGCTGCGGACCAGATCCGGGTCCCGGATCGCTCCGGAGTTGACGCTGACCTTGTCCGCGCCGCATTTGAGCACCCGGTCAAAATCCTCCAGGGTGTTGATTCCGCCGCCCACCGTCAGGGGGATAAAGATGGTGGAGGCCACCTCGGTCAGAATGTCCGTAAACAGCTTCCGGCCCTCAGCCGACGCGGTGATGTCGTAAAACACCAGCTCATCCGCCCCGTTGTCACTGTAAAATTTTCCAAGCTCCACCGGAGAAGACACATCCTGCAGACCCTGAAAATTGGTGCCCTTGACCACCCGTCCGTTTCGCACATCCAGACAGGGGATGATTCGTTTTGTGATCATTTTGCCGCCTCCACCGCCTCTTTTAAATCCACCGCGCCCACGTAGTAGGCCTTCCCGATGATGGCCCCGTGAAGTCCCATAGCCGCCAGTGCCGTCACATCCTCCATGGACGATACGCCGCCGGAGGCAATGAGATCAATCGCAAATCGGGCGGACAACTCCCGGTACAGCTTCAGATTGGTGCCCTTCATGGCGCCGTCCCGGGAAATGTCGGTGCAGATGATGGTTTTCACGCCCAATATCTGCATCTTTTCAAAGAAATCCACGGCCTTTATCTCGGAGGTCTCCGTCCAGCCCTTGATGGCGACAAAGCCGTCTTTCAGGTCTACCCCCACGGCAATTTTCTCGCCGTAGGTCCCAAGAGCTGCCTTCAGAAAATCCGGGTTCCTGACCGCGGCAGTGCCCAGAATGACCCGGCTGACCCCAATGGCGAGATAGCTTTCCACGGTTTTCATATCCCGGATGCCGCCGCCCACCTCCGCAAACAGGCCGGTAGCTTTGACAATATCCGCGATAACAGACAGGTTCGCGGGCTTGCCGGTTCTGGCGCCCTCCAGGTCCACAAGATGAATACGGCTGGCCCCTGCGGCGGCAAAATCCCTGGCAACGCCCACAGGGTTGTCGCTGTAAACCGTCATTTGGGAATACTCTCCCTTAAAAAGCCGCACGGCTTTGCCGCCATACAGGTCAATGGCAGGATATATGTACATAGGCTGCCCTCCTAAATCCTCACGAATTTTCGCAGAATGGAAAGACCCACATTCCCGCTTTTTTCCGGGTGGAACTGGCAGCCGTAAATGTTGCCCCGCTCCACCGCCGCGGTGATGGGAATGCCGTATTCCGTCACGGCGGACAGGGATTCGGCGCAGTTTTCCGCGAAAAAGGAGTGGACAAAGTAGACATACTGCCCACTCAGCCCCGCAAGCAGGGTGCCGCCCTTCACCTCCAGCGCGTTCCAGCCCATGTGGGGAATTTTCAGGCCCGCCGGGAGCCTGCCTTCCATGGGGACAACCTGCCCCTTGAGCAGCCCCAGCCCCTCATGACAGCCGTACTCGTAGCTTTTTTCAAACAGCAGCTGCATTCCGAGACAGATGCCCAGCAGGGGCTTTCCCTCCGCCGCCTGGGCCCGGACAAAGGCCGCCATGCCGGTGTCCCGGAGTTTGTTCGCCGCGTCTGCGAAAGCACCGACGCCGGGCAGAACCAGCCGGTCCGCTTTCGCCAGTTCCGCCGGGTCGCCGCTGACGAAGGCTTTCTCACCAATGCAGGCGCAGCTGGAGCATAGGGAAAACAGATTTCCCACGCCGTAGTCGATAATGCCGGTCATCACAGAACCCCCTTGGTGGAAGGAATCTCGTTGGAGCCATCCAGGGCTACCGCCGCTTTCAGGGCCCGGCCCACAGACTTGAAGGCTCCTTCTACAATGTGATGGGCATTTTTGCCTGACAGCTGCCGCAGATGCAGGCTCATGGGGCAGTTGCGCACAAAGCCCAGGAAGAATTCCTCCACCAGCTCCGTGTCAAAGGTGCCGATTTTTTCCGTAGGGATTTCCAGTTCATAGCACAGGCAGCTTCTTCCGGAAATGTCCACCGCCGATAAAATCAGCGCCTCGTCCATAGGAAGCAGGAAGCTGCCATAGCGGGTAATCCCCCGCTTATCCCCCAGCGCCGCCTGAAAGGCCTGGCCGAGACAGATGCCGATGTCCTCCACGCTGTGGTGATCGTCCACATCCGTGTCTCCGCTGCACGTTACGGATAAATCAAATCTCCCGTGGGCGGCAAACAGGGTCAGCATGTGGTTAAGAAAGCCCACCCCGGTATCGACATCCGATTTACCCCTGCCGTCCAGGTTCAGCTTCATGGATATTTTTGTTTCCGCCGTATTCCGCTGTATTTCACTGATTCTCATAAAGCACCTCTTTCACGGTGTCAATCAAGGCTTCCATCTGCTCCCGTGTGCCGATGGTAATACGGTTATACTGGCAGATTCTGCTGTTTGTAAAATGACGCACCAGAACGCCCCTGGCTTTCAGCTTTCTGTATAAATCTCCGCCATCTATTTCTTCGGTTTTCACGAAAATAAAATTTGCCTTGCTGGGAAGTACCGCAAAGCCCAATTCCACAAACCGCTGGGTGCTCCACTGGCGGGTTTCTGCAATCTCCCGGCATTTTTCCTGATAGTAGCTTTCCGCCTCCACGGTTTTTTCACCCAGCAGCAGGGTAAGGCGGTTAATGTTGTAGGGATTGGTGGAATATTTGATTTTTTCCAGATCCGCAATGAGCGCGGGGCTTGCAAAGGCATAGCCAAGCCGCCCGCCGGCAAGGCACCGGGATTTGGAAAACGTCCGCGTCACCAGAAGATTTTCATACTTCTCAACCAGCGGCAGACAGGTCTCCCCACCGAAATCCACATAGGCCTCGTCAATCAGTACCACCGTCTCCGGATTCGTCCGCACTATTTCCTCAATCTGCCAAACGGGAATCGTCATGCCGGTGGGGGCGTTGGGGTTGGCAATGACTACCAGCTTGTTTTTTCCGCAGTATTTCCTGTAATCCACAGAAAAGTCATCTTCCAGCGGGATCATTTCAGAGTTGATGCCGTACAGATCCGCAAATACTTCGTAAAACCCGTAGCTGATATCCGGGAACACAGCGCCGTGTCCGCCGAAAGCCATAAAGGCAAAGTTCAAAACTTCATCGGAACCGTTGGACAGGAAGATCATTTCCGGCTTCACACCGTAGAGCCCCGCCAGGCTTTCTTTCAGCTTTTTTGCCGTGGGGTCCGAATACAGCCGCAGCTGCTCCACCTCCTCTTTCGTTATGGCAGCCGCCACGGAGGGAGCCGGTGGGTAGGGGGATTCGTTGGTGTTCAGCTTGATGTACTGCATATCCCGGGGCTGCTCCCCGGGGGTATAGGCCTCCACCGCCCGGTACTGTTCATTCAGAAACCGGCTCATACCTCCCCCTCCTTTCGGATTGTTACCGATCTGCCGTGGGCCTGAAGGCCCTCTTTTTCAGCAAAGGCGGCGATCTTGTCCGCCACCGCGGCCAGTGCCTCCGAAGTATAGTAGCTGAACTGGCTCTTCTTCACAAAATCATCTACGCTCAGGGGGCTGGAAAACCGTGCCGTACCGGAGGTGGGCAGCGTGTGATTGGGGCCCGCGAAGTAGTCGCCCAGGGCCTCGGGGCAGCTGCGGCCCATGAAGATGGAACCGGCATTTCTCACCGCGTCCAGATAGGCGAAGGGATCGTCCACCATCAGCTCCAGGTGCTCCGGGGCGATTTCGTTGGCAATCTCGATGCCCTGCATCAGATTTTCCGCCACGATAATCTTTCCGTTGCTTTCTATGGATGCCCTGGCAATTTCCTCCCGGAGGAGCCTGGGAAGCTGACGCTCCAATTCGTCACGGACAGCAAACGCCAATTCCCGGCTGTCCGTCACCAGCACAGCGCTGGCCAGTTTGTCGTGTTCGGCCTGGCTGAGCAAATCCGCCGCCACATGCGCGGGATTGCTGTTTCCGTCGGCAATTACCAGAATTTCACTGGGGCCGGCGATCATGTCGATGGACACCATCCCAAAGACCTGCTTCTTTGCCTCCGCCACGAAGGCGTTGCCGGGACCGACGATTTTATCCACCCTGGGAACGGATTCCGTCCCATAGGCCAGGGCGGCAATGGCCTGGGCTCCACCCACCTTGAAAATCCTGTCCACGCCGGCAATGCTGGCCGCCGCCAGAATAGCGGGATTGATCTTCCCGTCCCTGCCGGGAGGGGTCACCATGACAATCTGGGGACAGCCCGCGATTTTCGCGGGGATGGTGTCCATCAGCACCGTGGAGGGGTAGGCTGCCGTGCCGCCGGGGACATACACGCCAACCTTCTCAATGGGGGTTACCTTCTGGCCCAGCACCACACCAGGCTTGTCCGTGAGAAGGAAGCTGCTGTGCACCTGCCGGGAGTGGAAGGCCCGGATGTTCTCCGCCGCTTCCTTCAGTATCTCCAGAAAATCCGGTTCAACGGCGTCCATGGCTTCCGCAATCTCCTGTTTGGACACTTCCAGGGTGTCAAGCTCCGCCTTGTCAAATTTGGCGCAGTAGGCCAGCACCGCCCTGTCGCCATTTTCACGCACATTGGAAAGGATGTCGGCAACAATGGCCCCAACATCCACCGCCGGGGTCACCCGGGCAAAAATCTCCGAATTGGGCACCTGACCATAGTTCATAATCTTGATCATTTTTCTTCCACCTGCTTCCGCAAACTCTCCCGAATGGCGTGAATCGCTTCGTACTTAAACTGAAAGCCGGACACGTTGGCAATGAGCCGCGCGCTGATGGGTACGATTTCCTCATACACCATCAGATCATTCTCCCGCAGAGTTGTGCCCGTTTCCACGATATCCACAATGACATGGCTAAGGCCCAGAATGGGGGCCAGCTCAATGGAGCCGTTCAGATGGATAATATCGATATCCCGGCACTTTCCGGCGTAGAAATTCCGGGTAATGTTTGGAAATTTTGTGGCAACTTTCAAGGTTCTTCCCACCGGCTCCCGGAAGTCCTTCTTACCCGCAACCGCCATGCGGCACTTGCCCATCTTCAGATCCAGCAGCTCATAGACCTCCGGCTCGTATTCCAGCAGAATGTCCTTGCCTACGATGCCAAGGTCCGCCGCCCCCCGCTCCACATAAATGGCCACATCCGAGGGCTTGACCCAGAAGTAGCGCACCCGTTTCTCCGGGTTTTCAAAGATGAGCTTTCTGCCCGGGTCCTCGATGGACGGGCATTCATAGCCGCTGTTTTTTAGCATGGCGTAGGCTTTTTCCCCCAGCCGTCCTTTGGGAAGGGCGATGTTCATCCAGTTGTTCATTGCGCCGTCCCTCCTTTTAATTCCACTTTTCTTTTCCAGCTTCGCCCTTTGGGCGCTTTCGTGGCAACCAGCACGCTTCCCTCCGCTGCCGCCGATTCCGCTGCCCGGCGCAGGTCCGCCAAAGGTACCGTTCCGTCGTGGAGAATCAGGGTATCCACATCAAAGGGATTCTCCTCCTGCTCTCTTTCCTGCAGCAGGTCCACATACACGGCAAAGCCAATGGCCCGGCTCTTTCTCCCCATTTTTCGGGGCAGCTTGTCGTACTGCCCGCCAGACAGTACGCTTTCCGGAATTCCTTCCAGGTACCCCCGGAACACCACGCCGCTGTAATAGCCCAGGGCGCTGCCGACGGAAAAGTCCAGGCGCACCTTCTCTGCATAACCGCTTTCCGCCAGAATCCCAAGCAGAGCCTTCAGCTCCTCCAACGCCCTTTTTTCGGCCTCTCCGGTCAGATACGGTGTCAGGGTCTCCAATTCCTCCGCCCCGCCCCGGCAGACGGACAGGGCCCGGAGGGCCTGCCAGGCCTCCGGATTTCCGGCGCATAAAGCTTTCAGATCATGGGTGTTCTTCTGCCGCAGGCAGCCCATCGCCTGCTTCTGCTTTCCTTTGTCAAAGCCGCAGCGCTCCAGCACCGCAGCCAGCAATCCCATGTGGGAAATATCCAGCACATACCGGCCCCCCAGTTTTTCAAGACTCTTCACCGCCAGCAGCACCGCCTCGGCAATGTCATATGGGGTCAGGTCTCCCACGCATTCCAGTCCCGCCTGCATGATCTCCCGGTAATCCCGGTAGACATTTTCACTGTAATAGACCTTCTGCACCACGCCTTTTTCTTCCGGAGCGTTCTTCACAATCGAGAGGGTCACATCGGGCTTCAAAGCCATAAGCTTTCCGCCTTCGCCGGAGAATGTAATAATTTTATCGGACACCAAAAAATCCTTGTTGCGTACATAGAGGTCGTATTCTTCAAACTGACTCATTTTAAAGGGGACGTAACCATAGCGCTGGTACAACGCCCGCAGGGCGAATACCGCCTGTTCCTCATTTCTCCAGATCTGATCCGTTATCATTGAGCTTTCCCGCCTTTTTCATAGTATCGATAACCTCCCGGTAGCCGCTGCCGTAGTTCAGGCACCGGTTCACCCGGCTGATGGTGGCAGAGCTTGCCCCGGTGGCCTCCGATACCTCCAGGTAATTGCTTCCGCTGTCCAGCAGGCAGGCAACCCGCATTCTCTGGGCAATGGCCTCCAATTCCTTTATGGTACAGATATCTTCGAAGAATGCTTTGCATGCCGCCTGAGAATCCAGTGTCATGACCGCTTCAAAAAACAATTCCTCGTCACGGTGTCGCTGCTTTGTCATAGTGATCGATTCCTTTCCCCATCTTTGCTTCCGTTACTTTATCACTTTACTTTGCTAAAGTCAAGCCGTATTTTTATTTTCTCAGAAATATTTTGCTGTCCCACCCTATTGACCTGGGGCTGCCCCGGAGGGAAAATCGGACGGTACCATCCCGGATGCTAGAATCCTCTGTGCGTCGGAAGATGCCCGTCCGTCCGGAACCGGGAACCATTCCCGGAGTACGGCGCAAATAGGACCGCAATCCGATATAAAATAAAAGACCTCTCAAGTCTTGGTAGACTTAAGAGGTTTCTTTTATGTCATTCATACCCACTTTAGATATAATTATTAAACCACCGAAGCCCGCAGTCCCCACCTAAGCGGTGTTGCCTTAATTCCCCATATTCCAAAAGGGCTTGCTGCCTGCGCAAAGCAGTCAGCAAGCCCTTTTGTTGCTTGTCAATTCGGATCAGGTTCTTCTGCGGCGCCTGCCAA
>CAMEIK010000052.1 GCA_945918315.1 uncultured Clostridia bacterium | reverse complement strand
TTTGTCTGGCTGCACTCAGCCGACAGCCAAAACATTCCACTGCCGCAAAAAAACACCGCTTCCGGAAGCTTCCGGGAGCGGTGTTTTTCTATACAGCATTATTTTGCCTTGATGTAGGGCTTGCCGTTGGCGGCGGGGACATGGGACTTGCCAACGAAGAGAATCAGCACGATGACGGTCACCACATAGGGGATCATGGAAATCAGCTGGGCGGACACGGCTGCGGAGCCGAGAACCACCTTCAGGCCCGTGCACAGGCCGAAGAGCAGGCAGCCCAGCATGGCGCCATGGGGCCGGAACTTTCCGAAAATGACCGCCGCGATGGCGATAAAGCCCTGGCCCACAATGGAGATGGGGCGGAACTGGTTGGTGGTTGCCATGGTCATGCAGGCGCCGCCCAGACCGGACAGGAAGCCGGAAATGCACACGCACAGGAACCGGGTTCCCAGAACGTTGATGCCCAGGGTCTCACAGGCCTGGGGGTGCTCGCCGCAGGCCCGCATCCGCAGACCAAAGCGGGTCTTGTAGAAGATGAACCAGACCACGGCCACGGCGATAAACACAAGATAGGTGGTGGCGTAGTTGGTGAACACATTCTTCAGGAACTTGCCCCACATGGTTGTGGTATCGAAAGCGCCGTTAAACAGCAGGGGGATCTTGGCGGTGGTGGGCAGGGGGACGGTGTCCGTGGAATTAAAGAGGGCGTAGGCCATCATAATGGCGACGCCGGGGGCCAGCAGATTGATGGCGGTACCGGCAATGGTCTGGTCAGCCCCCAGCCGGACGGTGGCGGTAGCGTGCAGAGCACCGAAGAAGGCCCCTGCCAGGCCGCCGCAGAGGAAGCCGATCCAGGGATTTCCGGTATAGTGGGCCACCACGCAGCCGGCGAAAGCACCGGCGGTCATCATGCCCTCAATACCGATGTTCACAACGCCGGACACCTCGGAGAAGCAGGAGCCCAGGGCGGCAAACAGCAGCGGCGGGGTAAACAGCAAGGTGGCGTAGATGATAACGCCCAGCTCATTGATAAAATCATTCATTGGCTTTACCCTCCTTTGCCGCCTTTACGTTTCTTTCTTTCTTCAGCTTTCCAAGATAGGAGAAAATGGAGGAGATGGCGATAAAGAACACAATGGTGCCCATGATGATATTGACCACCTGGGTGGGAGCGCCCACCAGGTTCAGCTTACTGCCGCCGTAGGTCATGGCGCCGTAGAACAGGCCCGCGGCAAACACGCCGAAGGGATTGGTCACACCGATCAGCGCCACCACGATACCCGCAAAGCCGTAGCCCTCCTGGCCGGAAAAGACGCTGATCCGTCCGCCCATGCCCAGCAGCAGCAGTGCCCCCGCGATGCCCGCCAGAGCGCCGGAGATGGAAAGGGAGGTAAGAATGGAACGATTCACATTGATACCGCCGTACTCCGCGGCGTTCTTGTTGAAGCCCACGGCCTTCAGCTCATAGCCCAGGGTTGTCTTTTCAATAATGAAGTACACCGCAATCGTCAGCACGATGGCAACCAGGATGCCCCAGTTGGCGGTGGGGCACAGGTTCAGCCGGCTGATAAGGTCCTTGGACAAGAGAATCCGGGCGTTTTCGGAGATATTGCGGGTGGCTTCCGCGTTACCCTCAGTGTGGATGGCAGGGAAGCCGGCAATGTAGTTGGACAGGAAGAAGGCGATCCAGTTGAACATGATCATGGACAGCACTTCGTTGATGCCCCACCTGGTTTTCAGGAAGCCCACAATGGAGCCCCACAGGGCCCCCGCCAAAGCGGCCGCCAGGAAGCAAAGGGGAATGAGAACAATCCCGGGAAGATTGGCAAGCAGAATGCCCACTACGCAGGCCGCCATGGAACCCACAACGAACTGCCCCTCCGCGCCGATGTTAAAGACACCGGTTTTGAAGGAGAAGGCCACGGAAAGGCCCGTGACAATATAGGGGGTCGCGTAAACAACGCAGTAGGAAAGGGACTTGACGCTGGAGAAAACACTCTGGAACAGCTTTCCGTAGGCCTGGCCCACGGAAAGGCCCATAACGACAAGGAACAGGGCGCCTACCAGAAAGCCAATGATAATGGACAGCAGGGTATGCACGAATTTGTTGCTTGCAAGCATCTGCAGAGGTGCTTTTTTCTTATCCATTCTTTCCACCTCCCGCCATCATCAGGCCCAGTTCGTTTTCATCCGCGTCCTTTCCCGCCACCTCGCTGACGATCTGGCCGGCGTAGATGACGTCGATCCGGTCGGAAAGGCTCATAATCTCGTCCAGTTCAAAGGAGACCAGCAGCACGGCATTGCCCTTGTTCCGCTGCTCCACAATGTACTTATGGACATATTCGATGGCGCCCACGTCCAGGCCCCGGGTGGGGTTCACGGCAATGAGCAGATCCTTGTTGTTTTCCACTTCCCGGGCGATGATGACCTTCTGCTGGTTGCCGCCGGAGAGCGTACCGGCGGGACGGCTCTCGCTGCCGCCGGGGCGAATGTCATATTTTTGGACGCATTCCGAAGCGAAGGCATGGATGGCATCCCGGTTCAGCAGTCCCTTTTTGGAGAACTGGGACTCCCGGTAATTCTGGAGCACCAGATTATCCTCCACCGTGAAGTCCAGCACCAGGCCGTGCTTCTGCCGGTCGGCGGGAATGCTGGACACGCCGTTTACGAAACCGAAGCGGGGAGGCTTATTGAAAATATCCACACCATTGATGGTGATCGCGCCCTTGGTGGCCTTTTTCAGGCCGGTGATGATCTCCACCAGCTCCGTCTGGCCGTTGCCGTCGATACCGGCGATACCCACGATCTCACCCTTGCGGACATTGAGGTTCAGGCCCCGGAGAATCTCCACGCCCCGGTAGTCCACACCGTGCAGGTCCTTCACCTCCAGGACCACCTCCCCCACGGGCTGCTCGGGCTTGTCCACCTTGAAGGTGACCTGACGGCCCACCATCATGCTGGCAAGCTGGTCCTCGGTGACCTTCTCCACATCCACGGTGTCGATGTACTTGCCAAGCCGGATGATGGTGCAGTAATCCGCGGAGGCCTTGATCTCCTTGAGCTTGTGGGTGATGAGGATAATGCTCTTGCCGTCGGCAGTCAGATTATGCATGATGTCGATGAGCTCCACAATCTCCTGGGGCGTCAGGGACGCGGTGGGCTCGTCCAGAATCAGCACATCGGCGCCCCGGTACAGGGCCTTGAGAATCTCCACACGCTGCTGCATACCCACGGAGATGTCCTCGATCTTCGCGTCCGGGTCGATGGCAAGGCCGTAGCGCTGGGAGATCTCCACCACGTTTTTCCGGGCGGTGTCCATATCCAGCATGACGCCCTTCCGGGGCTCCGTGCCCAGAACGATGTTTTCCGTCACCGTAAAGGGCTGAATCAGCATAAAGTGCTGGTGCACCATGCCAATGCCCGCGGCGATGGCGTCCCGGGGTGTGGACATGTCAAGCTTGTTCCCGTTCACGAAAATCTCACCGGAAGTGGGCTTGTAAAGGCCGTAAAGCTGGTTCATCAGCGTGGATTTGCCCGCGCCGTTTTCACCCAGGATCGCGTGGATCTCTCCTTTGTGGACCATTAAATGGATGCCGTCGTTGGCGGTAAAGTCCCCGAATTTCTTTACGATATTACGCATTTCGACAACCTTGACGCCGTAATCTATATGCTCTTTTGCCAAGCATATCACCCCTCTTGATAGATTCTTTACACAGTGACAACGTCCTGAAGGCCATAGCTTTCCGCTATGTCACGAAGACGGCTGAGCTGTTCGCCGGTGGGAGCCGGAAGGCTTTTGTACGCTTCCCGCACGCCCATGGGGCGGAAGCGGATAATCTTATATCGGGTGGCGGTGCTGCCGGTTTCCGAAAGAATCCGGCTCACCGCCTCCACGGTTTCGGTACAGTCAAACAGATCCGGGACAATCACGGTCCGGACCTCCGTCAGCTTCCGGTTTTCCGCCAGCCAGCACAGATTCCGGAGAACCGTCTCGTTGTCCCTGCCGGTGACCGCCAGGTGGTCCTGCCGGGACCATGCCTTCACATCCAGCATTACCCCGTCGGTAACGGCCATGAGCCCGGGGTCCCCGGAAAAGTCGTGGCTTCCGTTGGAATCCAGCAGCGTGCCGAGCCCTTCCGCTTTGGCAAGGGTAAGGAGCTCCGCAAGGAAGTCCCGCCACAGGGTGCACTCCCCGCCGGAAACGGTAATGCCCCGGATAAAGGGCATGTTTTTGCGGACCTGAACCATCACCTGCTCCGCCGTCATTTCCCGGGTTCGGGGAGAGGCGCCGTGGGGGCAGTGGTGGAAGCACTCATCACACAGCACGCACTTTTCCATGTCGTAGCGGACCTTCCCCTGTTCCATCCGCAGAGCCTGGGGCTTGCAGTAGGGAACACAGGCGCCGCAGTTTACGCAGGAATGGATGGTCTCCGGATTGTGGCAGTATTTGCAGTCAAAATTGCAGCCCTGGAGAAAGACGGCAGTGCGGTTTCCGGGACCGTCCACACAGCTGAAGGGAATGATCTTGTTAACGGTGGCGGTTACCATATCATCTGACCCGGCGGTCCAGGATCTTGCAGTTCTTGGCAGCGCCCAGGCCCAGACCGGTGGTATTCTGCCGCACGTTCTGCCCCGCGTCCAGCTTCTCCATCTCGCTGCGCTTGACCAGGTAGCCGGTGACACGGATCACGTCACTGTCGCTGGAATAGAAAGACAGGTAGCGGATGTCCATGCCAAGACCGCCCCGGATGATGTCCAGCACGTATTGGGGATTCTGATGCACCGTCAGGTCCACAGGGAAAATGTCGCCGGTGCCGGAGGGGAAGTACTTGTGGAACAGGTTGATGACCTTCAGGTGATCCACCAGTTCGTCCGGTTCCTCGCCGATGGGGATCCGGGTGCCGGGGGAGCAGTCGTGGTCGGAGTCAATGCCCACCTGGGCGTGAAGCAGGAAGTGATTGTCCGTAGCCTCGCAGTAGGGGTTATAGTGGTTATTATTGAAAGCCTCGATAATGTTCATGATCTCCACACCCAGCTGATTGGCCTTTTCGCTGTGGCCGAAGCGCTCGTGGCAGCCTTCCTTTTCCAGAAGCAGGTTGACGCACTCCGCAAGGCCGACGAGACCGAACATGGCGGAGAACTTATCCCGGCGGACGAAGCCCTCGGTAGCCAGGAAGCTGGTGGTGAACCAGCCGCTCTCCTCCACCAGGAAGCGGATGCGCTCGTCCATGTACCGGGCCATCACATCCATGACCCAGGGAAGTACATTCTTCTCAAAGTCTTCGATATTCTTTGCCCGCTTGGCAATGTTTGACAGGATGAGACGGGACAGGGTGTAGGAGCCGCCGCCCTCATAGAGGCCATTGTAGCAGCTGGCGATGCAGTAGTCATCTCCCAGTTCACTGCGGAACATGGCATCGTTGGCAAAGCTGGGCTTGGCGGACCGGAGGGCGCACTTGATACCGGCGAGAATGAATTCGTCGGGGGTGTCCCTGGCAACCCGCATGGTCAGGTTGGGCACGGCGTTTTCCAGCTCTCCCTCCACCTCCAGCAAAAGGTAACCCAGACGGGAGGCCTTGGGGCCGATGTTGGCGTGGCAGAAGGAGTCCAGAATGGTGCGGTCCACGGTGGTAAGCCACAGCCGCAGAGCCTTCTTCACCTCGTCGTCGGAAAGGTCCTTGATAAAGGGGTCCAGCAGTTCATCCAGGTCGCCGATGAATACGGGATAGTTTGTGATGCTGGGGATGTTGTGGTACATGATCATCAGGTTCGTCAGGGCTTCCGAAAAGTCCCTGGCAGGACCCAGCTGTAAAAAGGCGCTGCCCTCCCGCAGGAATTTGGGAAAGTCGATGCAGATGTACCGGGGACGATAGGGGGCGTCCCCCTCAAAGAGGTTACAGATGCACCGGGTGTCAATATCGCAGCGCATCAGCTCGTCCAGTCCCTCCGGCTCATCCAGAACGGTGAGGAAATTTTCCGCTTTCCGGGCAAGGTAGGTGACCTTCTGCTCGTGGGAGGTGGTGGAATCGGTGAGGGTGTCATAGATCTCCGAGCGCATTTGTTCGATCATTTCCGGGGTCAGTACTCGTTTCATAGTATCCTCCTTTATATTCAGAATGTCCGCGGGCTGCCGGAACCGGGAAGAGGCTCTCCTCCGCCGGGCGGATGTCCTGACCGGCCCCGCCCGGGCCGTCAGAGCAGCCGCGTCCACCGGAATATCCGCTTCTGCTCCGTGCCGAAAACGGGGAACCAGAAGCCCGCAGCGTATGCTTCATCACCTTATTCTACCACACCTTTTTCAAAAACGCCACACAATTTTTCGAAAATTTACTGCACAAACCACAAAAAATCTCCCACTCTTTCGAGTGGGAGATTGGAGTGCCAGGTAGGGGTCAGATTAACCGGCCAGAGTGAAAGCGGGGCAGGCATCCAGAGTGGTGGGCACAACGATCTTGCCGTCCAGGATGTCCTTCTTGGCCTGCTCAACAGCGGCCAGAGCCTCGGGGGTCAGCAGGGTCTGGGTGGGGGCGATGTCCACGCCGCCGTCGGTCAGGCTGTACTTGTGCACGCCGCCGGCGAACTTGCCGTCCTTCAGGGCCTTGCAGATGTCCTGCACGCCGTTGTCCACCCGCTTCATAGCGGAGGTGATGACGGTCTCGGGAGCGATGAAGCTCTGGTCGTAGTCAACGCCGATAGCGTAGATGCCATTGTCCACACAGGCATTGATGACACCGTTGCCGGTGCCGCCGGCAGCGTGGTAGATGATGTCGGCGCCATTGGTGTACATGTCGGTAGCGGCAGCGGAGCCAACAGCGGCATCACCGAAGGCGTTGGCATTGTACTGCAGAACCTTGGCATTGGGGTTGGCGGCCAGAACACCGGAAACGAAGCCGATGCCGAACAGGTTCATGGAGTCGGAGACCATACCCTGGACATAGCCCACGGTGCCGGTCTTGGTCATGGTACCGGCGATGACGCCCACCAGGTAGGAGCACTGCTCCTGAGCGAACATCAGGCAGGCCACGTTGGCAAGATCCTGGTTGGAGTCGTCGTCGATGATGGCGAACTTCTGGTTGGGGTTAGCCTCAGCGGCCTCCCGGGTAGCACCGGCCAGCATAAAGCCGACGGAGATGATCAGGTCGTACTTCTCGTCGATGAAGGTCTGGATGTTGGAAGCGTAGTCCGCGTCGGTCTTGCTCTCCAGGTAGGAGACTTCAAAGGTGGGGTCTTCCTCGGCCAGTCTCTGCAGGCCTTCCCAGGCGCCCTGGTTGAAGGACTGGTCGTTGACACCGCCCGTGTCGGTGACCATGCCGATCTTGATCTTGGAGCCGGAAGCAGCTTCCTTGCCACCGCAGGCGGCCAGGCTCAGGACCATGACAAGGGCGAGGAGCAGCGCGACAAACTTTTTCATGTTCATGTTGTTTTTCCTCCTGATTGTTTAGTTCCGTCAAAGGACGGATATTTTGGGAATTCTTATGTACTCCCTTTTTCCCGCATCCAGTATACACCATTGCGAACAAGAAATCAACAGAAAACCATAGAGAATTATGAAAAATA
>CAMEIK010000051.1 GCA_945918315.1 uncultured Clostridia bacterium | reverse complement strand
ATTCCTTAATTGTCCATTGTCCATTGTCAATTGTCAATTAAATTCCAATTTGCCGAGTTGAGAGAAAATCAGACAGTCTTTCCCACCGGAGAGACTGTCTGATTCTGTTTATGTATTCTTCTTAAACGCTTTCCACCCAGATGGGGCTGGACCAGGCCATGTGGTCGTCGGTCTGGGTAACCCGCAGGTAATAGTAGTCGGACGCGCTCCGGTCCTCATCTACATACACCGCGTCGCAGGCATCACAGCCGGGCTCCCAGGTCCGGATGACCTGATTGTTTTTCACAAGGTCCACCCGGATTTCCTTTGTGCCCAGCACGCTGATGTCCAGCCGCACCGGCTGGCCGGCAGGCACCTTCAGCTCGCTGCCCATCATCCGGTCCTGGGCCTTCAGGGACACCAGAATCCGGGCACCGGTGGTGCCGTAGGTCTTCCGTGCGTACATGCTGTCCCAGATACCCGCCCGGTCATGGGTCGGCGTGAACACGGCCACAATACCGCCTTCCACACCGTGCTCCATCTGATGGGAGTCGCTGCCGGCGGTAAAGCCCATGTGGTAGCCTCTGGACAGGGCCTCCTGGACGCTGTGCCGGGGCATCTTCTTGATGTTCTTGGTGTACTTGCTCTGCTGCAGGTCTTCCTCATAGAGGGCATGGCGGGACATAATTTCCGCCAGCCGCTCCACCTCATCATCGTGGAAAGACCAGTCGGTGGCGGCGCTGACCATCCCCCAGTCCGCAGCCGGGTGATGGGGAATACACATTGCCTTGTGGGGGTACTGCTTCAGGCTGGCATACAGATTGGTTGGCGTGATTCCGCCGGCATCGCCGGAGCGGAAAATATCGCCCTCGTCATCCCGGTAATAGATATTCTTATGGCCGAAATCATACTGGTACTCGTTGGGGGTCCACTCAAAGGACAGCAGGCAGGTCAGCTCGTTGTCCGTATTCATGAGCCGGGCGGTGGTCCGCATCAGCTCCCACTCAGACTGGGAAATCCAGTCCGGGTAGCAGTCGTGATCCGTCAGGCAGGAGAACTGAAGATCCGCCTTGTCCCGGCTCCGGCGGTAGTACTGGTCAATAGTGCCCATACCATCGGAAATTCCGCTCTGGCCATGAATATCACCAAAAAGCAGCTTGTCCGTGTACCCGTTTTTCCGGAGCCAGGCTTCGGTCTCCTGGGCCGTCCGCCGGTCCAGATGCTTTTCCGCGGGGATGGGGCAGCAGAACTTGTTATCCGCGTTTTCTCTGGAAGCATCGGCACGGCGGTCCATATCCTCCGTGGTAAAGCGGGTCAGCACCACCTGGGCATTGCGGTTAAAGTGGCCGTTACGGAAGGCGAACTGCCAGGCCAGCAGGATTTCCCCGTCCTGCCCGATCTGTACGGAGGGATGCATGGCGCAGTGAATGTCCTCATAGGACATCATGGCAGGCTCACTCCAGCTTCCACCCTTCCGGCGATACCGCACCTGAACCGCCTCCTTGCTCCAGGTGTAGCACAGAATCTGAAGCCCATCCCTGGAAGTGGCGGTAAAGTCCATGTACCAGCCCACATTATGGGCAATGGTAACGGGGGCGTCCCCGGTCAGCACACCCTCCCGCGCACGGATATCCGCGGAGCAAACGGAGAAGGCCGCGCCGTAGCCAAAGGTATACCAGCACACGGTAGCACCGTCATCAGAGGCGATGACATGGGAGCAGCAGGTCCATTCCTCCGTATTGTCCAGCTGAACCTCCGGGGTCCAGCCCTGACCGCACCAGGCTCTTGCCAGGGTGTGATAGGCGCCGTTTACGTAGGCGTCATAGGTCAGATACAGGTTGCCGTCACCGCCCTGGCAGGCATTGGCCCGATAGGCCTCACCGCACAGGGAAACCACAGTTTTTTCACCGACGCCGTTTTCCTCCAGAGGGCACATGACCGCATGGGCTTCATGGTGGTGCTGTCTGGTCCAGATCAGGTAGAGCTTGTCGTTCCACAGGAAAAACCGGGGATAAAACAGGGCCTCATCGGCTTCCACTGTAATGATTTCACTCCACTGATGGTCCCGGACACGGCGGATGCAGATGGCCCAGCCGCCGTCACGGGTTTCACTCCAGGCGTACCATACGGCGCCGCCGAAGGAGATCGCGGTGGGATAGAGCACCTCACCGGCGCCGGAGATGGTGGTGACCTCCTCCAGGCCATTCTCCCCCAGCACGCCGCACTCCAGCGTGTCGTGATGGGCATCATACTTCTGATAATGGACACGAAGCTGGGTACCATCCACGGCAACACCGGGGAACTGAGCGCTAGCCGCATAGATATCGGTAACAGGCCGTCCCTCCGGTGCGGTGGGAATCAATTGGGAAATCATACGCATGAATAATCCTCCTATCCTATTTCAAAATCAGTTTTCGTTCGTAAGCACACTGACAGATTGGAATTCGCCCGAAGGGCGGGCGGCCAGGTCGTGCGCCCTGGGGGCTAATTCCGATTTCACGATTCTCGCACGAACGCCGATAACCTCAACTCTCTTAATCGCTCTCGTGCTGCCCCACACCGGCAGGGGGCTGAATCCGTCTGACGCCTACCGCCAGAACGATCAGGGTCGCGGCGTAGGGAAGCATCTGGATCAGCTGCGCCGGGATGCCCTGTCCCTGCAGATAAATCTGAACCGCGTCACAGAAGCCAAAGAGCAGGGCGGACAGAACAATGTTCACAGGGTTGTATCTGCCAAGAATCGTAATGGCCACGGCGATATATCCCCGGCCCGCCGTCATGCCCCGGACAAACATATTCAGCTGGTCCAATGACAAAAAGGCACCTCCGTAACCCGCCAGAGCGCCGCAGATCAGCACGCCGGAATACTTCAGGGCATGGACCTTCAGGCCCACCGCGCTGGCTGCCTTGGGATTTTCGCCCACCATCCGCAGCCGCAGGCCGTACCGGGTCTTAAACAGAAGCACCCAGCCCAGGGCAACCACTGCCACCATGACAAAGAAATTAAAGGACTGGGCATTCAGAATGGGAATGGGTCCCCCCAGGGTGCCCTCAACGGAGGCCACCATCTCGGAGGTGCCTTTGTTCCCCCAGATCACCTGCATCAGCAGGGTGGTCATGGCCGTGGCCAGAAGATTCAGGCCCACACCGCTGATGACCTGATTGACCCGGAAATTCACGCAAAGGATGGCATGGAGCAAAGCAATCAGCATACCGCCGAGGATGCCGCTGAGAAAGCCAATGGCCACGCTTCCGGTGTAATAGGAGCCCACCACACCGCAGAACGCGCCGCACATCATCATACTTTCCAGGCCCAGGGCCATTACGCCGCCCCGGACGGAATAGGCACCGCCCACGGAGGCGAAAATCAGGGGCGTTGCCGTGTAAACGGTGGACCCCAGAATGGGAATCAAATACGTAATCAGCACGCTCATGACATCAGACCTCCTTCCCTGCCGGCTTTTTCCTAAAGATTCGTGTCAGCTTTCCCATATGCCGGATCATCAGGGGGGCGGATACGAAAATAACCACCATTGCCTGAATAACATCCACAAATTCCACGGGAATACCGGTGCTGCGGTTCAGCTCCAGGGCACCGGCCCGGAGGATGCCAAAGATCAGGCCCGCCAGAATGACGCCCAGGGGGTTATCCGCCGCCAGGGCAGATACGGAAATGCCGTTGAAGCCATAGCCGGGAGAGAAATCACTGATCAGCCGGCGGTCCACACCCAGGACCTGGTTGGCGCCGGCCAGACCGGCAATACCGCCGGAGACACACATGGCAACGATCAGGGCCTTGCTGATATGGATACCCGCCGTCTCGGCGGCTTTTTTATTCATGCCCACACTGCGGATCTCGTAGCCCAGGACGGTATGGCTGATAAACCAGCGGACCGCAATACAGACGACAACCGCCAGGAACACGGCGATGGTGACCTGGTAGCTGGAGAAAATCCGGGGCAGCCGGGCGGTCTGACAAACCCGCTCCGTCTGAGCCACGCTGCTTCCCTCCGCCAGCAGAACACCGTTGAGCAGATAGTTGATAAAGTAACCGGCAATGGAGTTGAGCATCACGCCCGCCACCACTTCATTGGAGCCGAACTTCACCTTCAGCCCGCCGATGATGGCGGCGTATGCCGCGCCGAACAGGAAGCCTGCCAGCACCGCCAGGGGCACATGTACAATTGCCGGGAGCCCCAGATCGGTGATGCCCACCAGAGCGGCACCCAGGGCGCCCATGTACATCTGGCCCTCAACGCCCAGATTGATAAGAGACGCTTTCTTCGCGAAGGCAAAGGCAAGGCCGGTAAAAATCAGGGGCGTGGCCTGGGCCAGAGTCTGGGCGATGCCCCGCAGACTGCCGAAGGCTCCCGTCAGGATGGCGGAATAGGCTTCGAAGGGGTTGTAGCCGCAGATGGCCATAATCAGGGCGCTGATCAGCATGGAAATCACCATGGCAGCCGCGGAAATCACCAGGCTGCTGTTTTTCAACGCCGCCCTGGAAATGGCAAGGTTCTTTTTCATGCGGTGACACCTCCCTTTCCTCCGGTCATCAGAAGGCCCAGTTCCATTTCGTCCCAGACATCGTGGTCGTTCTCCGCCACAATCCTGCCGTCGTAGATCACGGCCACACGGTCGCTCAGCCGCCGCACCTCATCCAGATCCGCGGAAATCAGCACGATCGCCTTTCCTTCATCCCGCAGGTCCAGCAGCCGGTTGTGAATAAACTCCTGGGCGCCCACATCCACGCCCCGGGTGGGCTGGGCGGCAATGAGAATATCCGGGTCCTCGCTGAACACCCGGGCCACAATCACCTTCTGCTGGTTTCCGCCGGAAAGGGCGCTGCAGGGGGTCTGCACCGTCTCGGCCTTGATCTGGAACTCCGCCAGCTTTTCATCGGCAAAGGCCCGGATATCGGCGGAGCGCCGAATGCCTTTCCCGGCAAACCGGGGCCGCCGGTGGTAGCCCAGGATCACATTGTCCTCAATACTCATGGGCGTCACCAGCCCCCTGGAAAGGCGGTCCTCCGGAATATGTCCCACCCCGGCAGTGAGGAAATCCGAGGCGTTGCCGGAGAAGGGCTTTCCGTCCTTCAGAATCACCGCGGAATCCGGCCTGCGAAGTCCGGTGAGCACCTCAATAAGCTCCGTCTGGCCGTTGCCCTCAATACCGGCAATGCCCAGAATCTGGCCCTTGCGGACCTTCAGGGACAGATTTTTCAGGACGGGAACACCCTTAACCGCGAGATTCAGATTCTGAACCTCAAAGGCCACCTGGCCCACGCACTGGCTGCGGCGGGTAAAGGTCAGGTCCACCTTCCGGCCCACCATCATCAGCGCCAGGTCATTGACACTGCACCGGGACGCCTCCAGGCCGGAATCAATCATTTTGCCGGAGCGCAGAACCGAGACACGGTCCGCGATGGCGGCAGTCTCCTTCAGCTTGTGGGTGATGATAATGATGCTTTTTCCCGCCGCCTTCAAATCCCGCAGAACAGCAAACAGCTCCTGTACCTCCTGCGGGGTCAGAACCGCCGTAGGCTCGTCCAGAATCAGGATATTGGCGCCGCGATACAGGGCTTTCAGAATCTCAACCCGCTGCTGCTCACCCACAGACAGATTCTGCACCTTCGTGTTGGCGTCGATACCAAAGTGATATCTGTCAATCATCTCCTGCACCTGACGGACAGCGGACCGGTAGTCCACAAACGGGCCGTTAACCGGCTCCCCACCGACGATCACATTCTCCGTAACTGTCATAACGGGGGTCAGCATAAAATGCTGGTGTACCATGCCGATACCCAGTTCGATGGCCTGGGATGGGTGCCGGATCTGGGCGGGCTTGCCGTGGATCAGGACCTCTCCTTCGTCGCATGGGAGCATTCCGTACAGGACATTCATAAGCGTAGATTTGCCGGCACCGTTTTCCCCCAGCAGGGAATGGATTTCTCCCTCCCGGACGGAAAAGTCCACATGGTCAAGGGCACAGAGGCTTCCGAACCATTTGGTGATACTGCGCATCTGAACTGCTTCCAAAAATGATGCCTCCCTTTTCAAGATAACCTCAGGGCCGCACCGCACAGTTCGGCACGCGCCGGCGGCGAGGGATTTTTCCTCAGCCGAAGGTTTGGAAAACAGAGGAATGCCTGGTGTATTTCCTGTTTTCCAAACCGCGGGGATGGGAAAAAGACCCGCCATCCGGCCGCAGACGCATTTGTGCGGTGTTGCCCATATACTTTCCACAGCCCCTGCCGCAGACGTCTGCCGGCAGGGGCTGTAAAATCGCTATGAGAAAGGTTGTTTTCAGGTTATCGGCATACAACAGCCGTGGAAAAATTGGAATTCCCCATATATAATACCGTTGAGGACGGGTTTCCCGTCCCGCTTAAATCCGGAAACTCGTATGGGGTGGGACGGGAAACCCGTCCCCTACGAAGCCTTTACGGTCAGCCCGCCAAATTCCAATCTTTCCGTTTGCCGCATCAAGTCCCGACAGCCTGAAGATGTTTTTACTTGCTGTACTGGTTGGCAGCCACCCAGCTGTCCAGCTCTTCCTGGGTCTCGGGGGGAACCAGGGTGCCGTCCACGATCATCTTCTCAATCTCGGCCAGAGCGGTCTGAATGTCCTCGGGCAGAACCACGTTGGACTGGGAAGCGTCATAGCCCACGGCGCCTTCCTTCATGCCGGAGATGTGATTGCCGGGCTCCCAGGTGCCTTCCAGCACGGCCTTGATCTCGTTATAGACCATCTTGTCCACGGTACGGGCAGATGTACCCACGATGTTGTCGGGCTGGATGTAGTTGACATTGGCGCCCACGCCGAAGCTGTAACGGCCAACCTCGTTGGAAGCATTGTAAATGCCCATGCCGGAAGCGCCGGCGATGGCCTGAATGAAGTCAGCGCCCTGGTTGTACATGCTCAGTGCCATTTCCTTGCCCTTACCGGGGTCATTGAAGCTGTCCACATTGCCTTCCAGGACCTGCACATCGGGGTTCACATACCGGGCGCCGGCGGTATAGCCGATGATGCCCTTCCGCAGAGAGGGGTTTTCCTGTCCAACGATGACACCAATCACGTTGTCTTCATTGGCAAAGGGCATGTCGCTGCGGGTAGCCAGACCGGCGACCACGCCGGCCAGGAAGGTCTGCTCCTGCCACTTCGTGCTGACAGCGCTGACGTTGGTCAGGTTCAGGAAAGAGTCCACGTGAGAGAACTTCTGATCGGGGAAGTCCTCGGCAACCTCGGTGATGGCGTCGCTCATGTCGGTGCCCATACCGATGACCAGAGCGTATTCCTTGGTCTCGCAGAGGCTGCGCAGGTTGGGAACATAGTCGCTGACGCTGGTGGGCTCCAGATAGTCGAAGGTGATGCCGAAGTCCGCCTCGGCTCTGGTCATGCCGTCATAGGCCATGTCGTTGAAGTTCTTGTCGCCCAGGCCGCCGGTGCCCAGTACGATACCGATCTTGGTCTTCTGAGCCTCGCCGGAGGGCTTTCCCTCGGACTTGGCGCCGCAGGCGGCAAGGGCCAGCAGCATGGTCAGAGCCAGCAGCACAGCAATGATTTTTTTGATGTTCATGATTTTCTCTCCTTCATGATTTGTTTTTCCGGATATCCATGGTCTTTCCTGTAACGAATGATGTGGGTTTCCGCTTTCCGCGGCAAGTGTGCGGATTGGAATTTGGCG